>JAYTRQ010000465.1:0-13370 GCA_043746125.1 Armatimonadota bacterium
ATCGTCTTCGCCCCACGCCCCACTTGGGAAAGCCGTATGGTGGGCGGCATCTTCGAGGGCAGCAATACTTCACCGACAGCCGGTTATACGACACTGGCGACAGTGACAGCCACGCCCTCGGACGGGCTGACCAACACGCTGCTGGTCACCAACGGCACGGCCTACCGCTGGCTGCGCTACCGCGATAGCCAGGGAGGAAACTGCAACGTCGCCGAGATCCAGTTCTTCAACTAGCCCTCCATCGGACCGACGGGGTCTTCAGGGGGGCGGCATTCGCCGCGCCCCCTTGACAGTCTGCCGGTTCAGTTGTATACTCCACTCAAAGGACACCATCCACGGATTGAAGCCCCCTGCCAAAAAAACACCCGCCCTCGCGGAGTATCGCCGGATCGAGATGGACCTGCGCCGTCAGGTCGGCGGGGACCACTGGACGGCCGGGGTCATGCTGCCCAGCCGCCGCGACCTCGCGCGGCAGTACGCCGTCTCCCTGGTGACACTGGATCGGGCCATTGGGCCATTGCTGGCCGACGGCACCTTGCGGGCCGACGACCGGCGCGGCACCTTCGTGTCCACTCCACCCACTGGCACAGTGACCAACGGACTGTCTCTCCCCACCACCGAGGCGACCCAGCGGACTGGGTCAGTCGGCATCGTCGCGTCGCTTCCCCGGCCTGAAGGCCAGGAATATCTGATCCTGCACGAACTGGAACAAGTCTTCTCCCAGGCGGGGCGCCCCACGTGGGTTCTCAACCGGGCACAAGCGGGAGAAGACGCGGAGCGTATAGACCTTGGGGATGCGATCACGTCGGCACTCCAGGAGAAACTGGCGGGATTGATCGTGATCTGCCTGGACATGGACACGGAGCAGATCGCGGAACAGATCAGCCAGGTGGACCTCGGGGATACGCCCACCGTCTGCGTCCTCGCCGGTAGTCTGACCCTCTCCATCCCGCACGTTTTCTACGACAACCGCCCGGCGGGGTACCAGGCCGCCCAGCACCTGCGCGAGAATGGGTGGGACGAGCTGACCGTCCTCGCCCCCTTCACGGCGTCCTGGGTGTCTGAGCGAATCGCAGGTGTCCGAGACGCCCTGACCTACGCGCAGTCGCCGGCGTCGCGTCTGCAAGTGCTCTCTGGAGAGGGCCGGGAGTGGGACAGCCGGTCCGAACCGCGCGACTTCGGTTATGAAACGGCTCAGGCCGCTCTGGCATCGGGCTGGCGTCCGACCGGCGGCGTGATCTGCGTTAATGACGGTGTGGCGTTCGGCTTTCTGGAAGCCGCTGGGGAAGTTGGTTTGGAGGCCGGGCGGGACTTCGCCGTGCTGGGCTTCGATGACGACCCTCATGCCCGCAGCATCGGGCTGACCAGCCTCCGGCCCCCCATGCAGGGGATGGGACGGGAGGCCGCCCGTCTGCTGCTGGAGGCCCTGCAGGGTGTCCATGGCAGTCTCCAGGTCCGCCTCCGCGCCCACGTCATCCCGCGCGCGTCCACAAGCCGGCGCAAGCCATAGCAAAATCATATCTGCTTTGCGACCGACGCTACGCATAGCCCCAGCGCGAGGGGATAAATCCCTCTCGCTGCGAGGATGCCCTCCGGGCGGGGCTGGACTATCTCGTGTGGTCTGTTCTTCGTCCGAAGGACGCCAGTGGGGGAGCGAGAGGGATTTATCCCCTCGCTCCTGCCTCCATAAAAGGCTGCTGCGTAACGTCAGTTCCTGATTGAAGCCTCTTTCACGCACACGGCAAGTCTCTCAGGAAGCGGCGGACCTGGGCCGAACTCGTCAGGTGATAGAGAGATTTGCCTTCTCCGTGCCGCCGCATCCGCTCTAGGATTTCCGGGCGGCGGTCGCGGCGGTAGTTCCAGATCCACTTGAGGAACGTCGGGTCCAGCTTCTCCGGGCAGCCTCGGGCCATGTCGGGGCGCGACTGGCCCCGGTAGCGAATCTGTCGGCGGAGGACGCGCAGGAGGCAGAGAGCCGGGGGCAGATCGAGAAAAACGATGGTGTCGGCGGCGGCCAGACGAACATCCATCGTGCCGCCGTAGTTGCCATCCATCACCCACGCCTCACGCTGGGCGAGGTCCTGGACGGTCTGCTTCCAGACGTCTTTCGGCGTCTCTGCCCAGCCTTCGTGCCAGTAGACCGAGTCCAGATGGATGACGGGCAGCCCCATCTTTTGCCCGATTTGACGCGCGAGGGTGGACTTGCCCGCCCCTCCAGGGCCGATCAACGCAAGGCGCTTCACGCCCCCAATTCCCGAAGCACGAACCGCTCAAGGGCCTGGGCGACGCCGTCCTCCGCCAGCGTCCCCGTGACGTGGCCCGCGCAGGCAAGGACGTCCGCGTGGCCGTCGCCCATGCAGACGCCAAGGCCCGCCCATTGCAGCAGGTCTAGGTCGTTCAGGTAGTCTCCAATGGCTAAAGTCTGCTCTCGTGGAACGCCCAGCGCCTCCGCGACCCACTGGGCGGCCCGTGCCTTGCCGGTCTCTGCCGGGTTTAGGAACGCCCCCCAGCAGGCGAGCCGTTCAACGAAACCGTGGTAGACAGCGGCTCCTGCACCGAACGCCTGCCGCCAGACCTGGGTCAGCCGCGCGACGTCCCGCTCGTCCTCCCCGTGAACGTCTATGCTCATCGGCAGGGCGTCCCGTACGGCGATCTCCTGTAAGACGTCGTCGCAGAACAGCAGGCGTGATCCCTGGACAGACATATAGCTGGGAGGCAGCGGGAAACTCCGGTCGGCACAAATGACCCTATCATCGTCTTCAAGGCCCAGGCAGAGCGGAGCCAGTCCGTGGGCACGAGCCAAGCGAATGGCTTCCCGCGTCACCGGCTCAGAAAGCGTGGACTTCTGGATTGGGCGTGGGTGATTCCACTGGAATACGACCGAGCCGTTGCTTGCGATGCCGTACCCGCCCTCGCCGCCGATCTGTGCGGCGATGTGCTGGGCCGCGTGGCGACTTCTCCCGGTGCAGATGACGAGAATGCAGCCCTGTTGCTGCGCCCGGTGGAGGGTGTCCAGGGTGCGCGGGGAGATGACGTCGTCGTGACCGATTAGGGTGCCGTCGAGGTCCAGGAAAAGGAGACGGTAGGGGAGGCTCATCCAGCCATTGTACCCGGCAGGGGAGGCGAAAGAGAGGGGGAGGAACCGGGGGGAAAAGAGGGTAGGGCCAAGCCCTACCCCCATGTCGATGGGATTACCGGCGCTTGATGCCGAGGGCGTTCGCATCGGCCACGGCGACCGGATCGACGCCGTTGCTCTTGACGGCCCCGTTTCCGTTGTGATCGTCCAAACGCAGCTGGCCGCTGACGAGCTGGGTGGCGAGCAGGGTCTGGATCACGCTGGTGATCTGGTCGGTCGCGCCGCCGGCCGCGCCCCGGCCGTCGCCCACGCCGCTGATGTTGATGAGCTTGGCGTTCGCCAAGGCCTCGGCGATGGCCGGGACGATCAAAGGGATCATCTCGATCTGCTTTAAGGCGAGGTAAGCATTGCCGCCCTGCTGAATGGCCTCATTGACGGCCCGAATGGCGTCTGCCTGGGCCAGACCCAGCGTGCGGACTTTGACCGCCTCGGCGTCGGCGGCGGCTTCGGCTTGGATGCGGACACGGGCAGCGTCGGCATTGGCCTGGGCGATCTGCGTGGCCTTCAGTTCGGCCTCCCGCTGGATGGCGAGGGCGGTCTGCTTGGTGGCTTCCGCCTCGGCGACCGTGGCGGCATTCTGTGCCCGCCGCTGCTCCAGATCGCGCTGCTTGTCGTTAATGGCCTGCTCGGCAGTCAGTTGCGCCTCTTTCGCCCGACGCTCCTGGTCGGCCGAGACGATGTCGGCATTGGCCTTGGCTTCTACCGCCGACTGTCGTCGCCGGGCTTCGGCGACTTCGGACTGCACTTCCTTGATGTTGAGCGAGTTGAAAACCAGGCCCAAGTCCTGAAGTTCACGGGAGCAGGCTCCCTTGATGATGAGCGCCAGACGGTCATCCTCCTCGACAGGCACGGCGGCGATGGAACGGGCGACGTCCGAGCCGGGAGCCAGGGAGCTAATGTCGCGCTGACCTTTGGACGAGAATAGTTCATCGTGGTTGAGCAGGTTGACCGCCCGCCGCCCGGTAGAGGTCAGCAGATCGGACAAAGTTGCGGTCTGCTCGGCCTGGGGCTTAGAGAAGAACTTGTTGGCGGCCGTCGTAATCATCTCGTTCGAGTCGCCGACGGAGACGATCGCCGAGGCTAGTACTCGGACTTTAATAGGCTTGGGCACTCCGTTCCGGTCCACGTCGGCCGTCTGGTCGGCGATGTCGAGGTCAATGTTGATGGCCTTCGACGGGATGGTCGTGCTGGTCGTCAGCAGAGGGACCTCAATGGCCTTGCCTGGCCCTTTGTAGATGGACGTGCTGCCGCCGAAGCGGGACACCATGCGGATTGTCCCGGCTTCGACCGTGGTCAGGAACCGGCTGACGACGACCGCGAACAGGATGACGGCGAAGATAACAACGACGACAATCGTGACGGCGCTTCCTAAACCTTCCATGAGTTTCTCCTTTGTAGTTTAACCGAGGATAGTGCGTGACTTAAAGCCGGGCCACGCGGCACGAATTGGTCTTGCCGTCCACGCTGGTGACGGTGAGCTTGTCGCCGAGGCGGATCGTCGGCGCTTCCGCCCGCTCGTCCGCTTCCAGGGTCGCCAGTATGCGAACGACCTGACCGTCAATGGTCAGCCGTACCAGGCCCTTTCCGCTGGCATCAAACGAGGACTGCGCCTCGGCTTCCCGCGCGACCGTGCCTTCCAGGGCCAAGCTTGGCGTCGAGGCGAAGCGGAAGATCAGATCCCACAGGGGACGGATGACCAGCCCGTAGAAGAACAGGCCTCCGACAAGCGCGGCCAGGATCACCCAGGCCGAGGGCAGGTGCAGGTGCTTCATCAGCAGGCCCGTCGCGCCCATGCCGACGCAGACGCTGAAAATAGTCAGCGGCGAGAGAAGCGCCCAGAGCGTCGAGGCCGCCTGATTTCCCTCCGTACGTGGGCCGCCGTGCGTGTGTCCCGCGTGGGCGTGTTGGCCGACGTGTCCGATATGGGCGCTGCCGAGAAAAACCTGCGCGAGCAGGCCCAGCACGCCGATCATCAGCAGAGTGGAGCAGATTTGATAGATCATTTTGCGGCCTCAACGTTTCCAATTAGATATGACACGGGACAGGCGAAAAGGTTGCACGGAGCGAGAGCAGCCAGGGAGCGAGGGAATTTATCCCCTCACTTCCTAACCCTCTGTAAACCGAACCCGTGTTTCCCTAATTCGTTCAATTGCCTCCGCCAGCAGCGCCCGATGCCCGGCGTCGTTAAGCCAGGTGCTCGCACCCGACGAGTGGGGCAGGGGCACGTACGTCAAACCCTCCTGCTCGAATGTCCGGCCGACGATCTCTTCCAGAGACATGCGGGGCAAGAACGTGTCAATCGCCATCTTGCCGAATAGGAACACGGCGCGGGGCTGGACCAGCGCCCACTGCGCGTCCAGCCAGGGGCGGCAGTTGGCCCGTTCCTTCGGTGACGGTGCGCGGTCGGTGCTTTTGCCCGGGAGGCGGCCGGGGAAGCACTTGGTCAAGGCCGTCATGTAGACCTTCGTGCCGATGTCGTCCGGGTTAAAGCCCGCCTCGACGAGCCAGCCGATCAGCTTCCGGGCCGCCGGGCCGAGGTACATTCGGTCCCCGCGCCAGTCGCTCAGTCCCGGCGCCTGGCCGACGAGCAGGAAGGGGGCGGGGGCCTGCCCCCAGACGAGGGGCGGCGGCACAATGGGGAACCCGTCGTATTCGCACCGGCGGCAGGCGCGGATCTCGTCATGGAGCAGTTCTAGTTCGCGCACGTCTCCATTGTACCTGACTGGCCATTGAGCGACGGAGTTTTTGTGAAACAATCCAACCTGCGCGGCGTAGACTCAGAACACCACGCGGCAGAAAATCCGTGGTGCTCCAAACACAGCCTCTCTATTAATGGGGAATGAATAATGATAAGACGTCTAGCAAGTGTCGCGCTGTTTCTTAGTGTTTTTGTGAACCTCCCATCTGTCGGCAAGGCGGACCCTCAGCCTCGGGCAAAGGAAAGTACGGAGACCCGCTACCTGGCCTTCCAGATCTTCACCGGAGCTTCCGACCCGAGGAAGGCGATCGGCGATTCGGGGATGAATCCTCTTGGCCCCATGCCTCCTCAGAAAGATTTAGACGCCTTCGTCCAGGACATTACCCAAACAATCGGCAGCGCTGGCGACCCGCAGACCCGGCTGGCGGTCATTTTTGGTCCGCTGGCCTTCGATAATTCCGACGCGGAGATCAGACGCTTCATGGCGGCAGCCTTCGACATGGCTGTGCGGAAGAATGTGGCCGTCGGGTTTCATGTGGACGACTCGATGTTCTGGGCACGACGCAGCGACCTGTGGCGTAACCCGGACAACGTCGAATGGCGGGACTGGAATGGGACCCGCACAACGGGGCGGCAAATAGAGTGGGGGGCGCACCCCAAAGAGATTCCGCCCCAGATGTGTTTCAATAGCCGGGAGATCCAGGCCGAAGTGCGGCGACGCGCGACTGGAGTGATCGGCAGCGCAATCAAATCCGGGACGGACCGGCTCAGGCGGCTGGGCAAGGAAGACCTGTTCGCGGGCGTTATTGTCGGCTGGGAGACACAGATCGGGCAGGACTCCGGCACGGGGGACTTTCTGGGTTATCATGCGCTGACCAATCGTGGCTTCAGCGCGAAGAATCCGCCGCGCGATCTGGACGGGGAGCGCGAAAAGGTCGTGCAGGAGTTCATCACGCTCTGGTGCAAAGGTGTTGCGGATGCTGGCGTCTCCCCCGACAAGATCTACTCTCATACGGCGTTTACCTCGCGACAGTCCTTTGACGAGCAGCCCGCTCCGACTGTCTCGTATTCCCAGCAGAATCATTTTGCGCCGCCTGCCGTCGCCTTCGGGGAGTTCCGTCGCCCCGGCTTCAGCACCTACCCACAGCCCGGTCTCTTTGCGCAGATCCACGCAGAGGTCGCGCAGCATGGTTCTCCGGGGTGGGCTTCCAGTGAAGGCACCAACCTTCTGATGGGCAGCCGACCGGGACAATCGGGCATGAACATGGAAACCTATCTGGCGGAGATGTTCAACCACGGCGCCACGTTGGTGAACGTCTTCTCCTGGGGTGTAGGCGGCGAGGCGAACAGGAACATGGATTTCCGAGTAGTGACGGAAGACGAGGAAGCCCTGCGCGCCTACCGGAAGTTCCTGGGGGGAAACCACTGAGGGAGGCCGTTTCTACGGCTACCTTCGATCCAGCGTCTCTCCCCGGAAAAATTCATCACATCCAGCAGGCGCTGCCGGACTGGATACGTGAAACCGGGAAGCAGGCGCTGGCCGAACCCTTGATGCAAAAGTTGGATGCGGCTCTGAAAGCCAAGGACTTCCCGGAGGCCGAATTGGCAGCCAATGCGATCTTGAAGCTGCTGGCCTCGAAGTAGGGCGCCGTGAGTGGGTGCCGTTGTAAGTCTCACCCCGCCGCGCTAGTCGTTCATGTGCTTTAGGCCATCATGCCTCTCCTCGCCTCGTGGGGGCAGCCCCCGTGGCTGCCCTTCCCTTCGCCTGATCGCCCTCGTGTGCCTAGTTCCCGTCCATCTGCTGCCAGCGCATCAGTCGAATCCGCTCACCGAACCAGGCGATGTGGGAGGGTATCTGGACCGTGACCACTTTATCACCCTGCAAGAGACTCGGGTCTGCTTCGATCCATGTCTTGTCGCCCAAATAGGCCATGACGTGTCCGCCGCCATTCGTGACGGCAAGGTCGCCCGGCTGAAGAAGGCCGTAGTCCAGAGTATTCAGCCGGGCCGTCATCCTCAAGAAGCGTGTCCGGCCGTCGTAGCCGCTGCCCAAAGCCTCGGCCGTGCAGGGATGCCACCAGAGCGAAAAGCCCTGACGCAGCAGGCGCGGGTTGGCTGTGCGAAGGCCGATGCTCAGGTCGGCGTCCATCAGGCCTCGCGCGACGAGGCCAGAGCAGTCAAGGCCGCGCCTATTCCCGCCGCCCCACATGTAGGGCGTGTTCTCGTACCGGCGGAGCGAGGTGGTGTAGGCCCGCTGCAGTGTCACGGGGTCGGCGGGCCGTCCCGGGAGGAGCAGACACAGGGCAAGGAGCGGGAGGGCGAGGCAGAAAACGCGGACGGGCTTGCGCGAGTATCCCAGCCAGAGCGCCCCCGCCCACAGCAGGGGGAGACAGAGCGCGACGGAGAGGCGGATCATCCCCAGCCGCAACGGGCAGAGCAGGGAGGCGAGCAGCAGGGGCCAGAGCAGGAGCCAGAAAGCGAAGAGAAGTTTTCGGGAATGCATGACTCTCAGGAACGCACGGGCGGCCTGAACGGGTTCGCACCGTCAGAAGAGGGGTTGATCGCGCCACTGTCGCTTGTTCACAGCGCGTATATCCGGCAGGTCTCGCAAATAGTGGAGGTATGGCAGGAGGCGCGTTAACTCCTCGTCGTCCTCCGCGCCCAGGAAGGGGAGCACTTCCACCAGATTGCCGTAGCTCTGCCGCCACTTTTCCGGGCTGTCGTCCATGACGATGACGGACGCCCGCACGTAGCCCCGGCCCAGCAGCTTCTTCAGGCTCTTCCGGGCGCAGTATCCGCCCATCTCCTCGTCATAGACGACCGTGCAGCGGTCAGCTGTCCAGACGAAGGCCAGACGGTCCGCTTCTGGGAACAGTGCTTGGACGACGCCCGCCGCGTAGTCTGGCGACGCCGAGGTCCAGACTCCAACTTGGAACCACTCAAGGCACGTTGCCAGGAAGTAGTCCAAATGGGGCCGCTTGTAGACGTGGAAAGGCCCGACGTCGAAATCAGGTTCCCCGGCCAGCGTGTGCCGGCGGGAGTAGATCAGGGTCTCGTCCAGGTCAAGAACGAGCAATTTGTCGGGCGTCAGCATCGGGCGGGCCTAGCGCCGGATGTTCGGGCTGGAGGAGGCTCGGAGAAGCCGGCTGTCAATTAGGCGCACTTTGCCGAACGTCGCCGCGACCAGTGCGACCGCCCCGCCCTCGATGGTGTCTACCTCCTGGATCGTCTCAGGATCCACAACCACGGCGTAGTCTACGCGGGCGAGCGGCTGGACTTCAATCGTCTGCCGCATCCAGGCCGCCAATTGGTAGGCGTCCTGGACACTGGTGTCGGCGATGGCCTGCGCGTTGTCCAGGGCCGCTGAGAGAACCAGGGCCGCCGCCCGCTGCTCAGGCGTCAGGCGGACGTTGCGAGAGGAGAGCGCCAGGCCGCCAGGTTCGCGCACAATGGGGACGCCGATGATCTCGGTAGGAATGTCCAGGTCGCAAGCCAGCGACTTGATAACCTGTAACTGCTGCCAGTCCTTCTCGCCGAAGTAAGCCTGGTCCGCGCCAGCGACGTTGAGCAGTTTCGTAACGACGGTCGCCACGCCCTGGAAGTGTCCGGGCCGGGACGCCCCTTCGAGACGTTCCGAGAGGGCGCGGACGACGACCACGGTATCAAAGCCCTTGGGGTACATCTCAGCCGGGGAGGGGATGAACAGAACGTCCACGCCCTCGGCTTCGGCCATCCGCGCGTCATGGTCAAGATCGCGCGGGTAGCGCTCAAAATCGTCCAGATCGTTGAACTGGGTCGGGTTGACGAACAGGGTTACGACCACAACGTCATTTTTGGCCTTCGCCCGGCGCATCAGGGTCAGATGGCCTTCATGGAACGCGCCCATCGTCGGGACCAGGCCGACGGTTTTGCCTGCCCGGCGGGCCTGGTTCAGCGTGTCTCGTAGCGGACCGATTTCGGTGAGTGTCTGCACTGTGCTATTCGTTTCTAAGCGGCGATGGGGTGTTGTATCGCGATCGCTGGTGCGGGATTCGCCGTGATTACGTATCCATGCGGTATGAAGACGCCGTCCCAGAAGACATTGACCACTTCTTGACGGTCGTGTTGCACATCGTACCTCTGGCCGATCCACCGGACGTATTCCATCGCAGGAAGCAATGGGGTGATGCTGGCGAGCTGCAGCCAATCCGGGGGCATGAGGTACTGCTGCAATCGATCAACCATATCCTGAATGCCATGACGGCCGCTCGCCAACCAGGGAGCAGAGACCAGTAGATCCCATTTGCCGGGCGCTTCGTCACGCTCCACCAGAACAAACAAAGTGAAAGAACCCCTTGCGGCCGAGATGTCCTTTTCCGCAGCTTGAAGTCTGTTCAGCAGACCGTGCCAGACCTTGTCGGCAGTCACAAAAGTATCCTCAATAGGTTCTGCGTTGCTTGTATCATGCCAACCGTTTCGGACGGCGTCTTTGTGCCGCGCGGGCTGTAGCGCTGTTCCGGCTTCCATTCATTGACCGTCGCCCAATCAGTGAAGTGGTTTAGCTTAACTCTGCCTTGAAGCGCTAGTATAGCCGCAGAGGTAGATGGCGGCGTCGTAGCTGCGCCGGGTGCGGAGCAGTTTGGCGGCACGCAGATACTCGCGGGCCGTGCCATGGAGATCGGCGATGGTAATCATACAGACGGGGCCTCCTGCCCTCGGGTCGCTTCCGTGCTTCAGAAACTACGCTTTCTTGGCTTCGTCCCGCGTGAATAGGTACTTCTTGCCCAGGACGTTCCCGCGATCGCCCAGATCATAAGCCAGAGGAACACCTGTCGGGATGTTCAGCTCCAAGACCTGTTCGCGTGAGAGCTTGTCTAATTCCATTACGATAGACCGAAGGGAATTGCCGTGGGCTACGACTAAGACGTTTTTACCAGCCTGGAGGTCCGGCAAAACGTGAGCCTGGAAGTAGGGCAGCGTTCGGGCGGCCGTGTCTTTCAGGGACTCGCCCTGGGCACCGGGCGGCGGGACGTCGTAAGAGCGCCGCCAAATACGTACCTGCTCTTCGCCGTACTGGGCCGCCGTCTCGGCCTTGTTCAGCCCTTGCAGGTCGCCGTAGTGGCGCTCGTTCAGGGCCTGGTCTCGCTCCGTGGGCACTTCGCCCTTGCCGGCCGCCTCTAGAGCGATACGGGCCGTGTTGATCGCCCGCTGCAAGACCGACGTGTACAACTTGTCAATGGGCAGATCGCGCAAATACTCCCCTGCGATGCGGGCCTCTTCCTCGCCGCGAGGGGTCAGCGGCACGTCTATCCAGCCAGTGAAGCGGTTTTCGAGGTTCCATTGCGACTCGCCGTGTCGCAGTAAGATCAGTTTGGGCATATTGTGTGCGGGCTCCTTAGAGAGTGGTTAATACCTGATGTTACGCAGGGCCTCAGCCGGGCATTGAAATGCCCTGCCAGGAAGCGGCTCCGCCGCTGACCGTCCTCCGGGTCCGCCAGTGCAGGCCAAAGGACGGCTCGCGAGCGACGGTCTTTTTGTCCTTCCGTCCCCTGGACGGTCGGCGAAGCCTCGTAGACGGGTACTTTAGTGCCCGGCCTTCAACGCCCGGCCTTCAATGCCCGGTCTTCAACGCCCGGTCTCCAACGCCCGGCCTTCAATGCCCGGCCTTCAACGCCCGGCCTTCAATGCCCGGCGGAGGCTCGCGCGTAACATCAGTTAATAATACGCCATCCAGTATACCCGCAGGCGTGGAAAAGGCCGCAGGAGCATTCCTGCGGCCTTCGGAGTGAGACAGAACTAGACGCCCGCGAACTGCCGTGCGTACTTGCCGATCACGGGCATCTCGTACCAATCGCCTTTGTTAGCGGCGATGGCGGCGATGATGTTGAGGACGAAAGCGCCAAAGCCGAGCAACCCGGCAACCGGCCAGGCAATCAAGCCCAGGTGGAGAGCAGTGAGAATGTTAGCCGCGATGCCCACGACGAACATGACGCCCATCAGGACCAGCGCCTGAAGGGCGTGGAAGGCCACGAACTTGGACTGGTCTTTCTTAACCAACCAGAGGATTAGCGGGCCGAGCCAGTAGGTGAAGATCGCCAGGACGTAGGCAAGCATGCCCATCACCCGGTCCTCCGGCGCAACAGCGCCGAACACGCCACCAACACCGGGCGGGAAGGAACTCTCTGGGGGTGAGACGCTCATTTCAATGATCTCCTTTGTGGTGGAAGTGATCTATAAGCCGGGCCTGCCCCGTGCTTGCGTGCATTATACCTCTCCGAAAGAGCCTTTTAACTGACGTTACGCATAGCCCCCGGCTCCATTCGAGTAGTTGAAAACGGCGTTGTTACATAAATGCTTTCACCACAAGAACCATGCTGCCGGGTGCAGTGGCTCTAGGAATGGCACGGCTTGCCGGCCTCCAGCCAAGAAGTACCGCTTCTGCACGGACAGACCTGGAGGGCGAGGCACTGGCATTCGGAATGTCCTATCCCCGCGAAGCGGGGATTGTCGGCGTCCTCGCCGGTGAGCCGTGCGTTTCAACGCATGGGCTCAAATTATGCTCAAATTATGCAACAACGCCGTTTTCAACTCGCTTCGGCTCGTTCCGGCGGCGTAACGTCAGCTTTTAAGAAGGAAACTTGCCGGTCTCCACCTCTTCCCGATACTCCCGCAGCGCCTGAGCGATTGTCTCGCCCACGCGGGCATACTGGCGGACGTGTTTCAGCAGCTTCCGGTCCGGGCGTAGGCCGAGCAGGTCAGACGTCACCAGTACCTGCCCGTCACATCCCGATCCAGCCCCAATTCCAATGGTCGGAATGGACAGTTCCGAAGTGATCTGGGCGGCCAAGTCCTCAGGGATCAGTTCCAGCACGACCGCGAACGCTCCCGCCTCCTGCACGGCCAGGGCGTCCTCGCGCACCTTTTTCGCCCCTGCCTCGTCCTTGCCCTGTTTGCGGACGCCAAGCAGGTGGACACTCTGGGGTGTGAACCCGATATGAGCCATGACGGGAATGCCGGCCTCGACGACGCGCCGCAGGGTGGGGGCGATGGTCGTGCCGCCTTCCAGCTTGACGGCATTCGCCTCACCCTCCTGCATCAGCCGCCCCGCGTTCCGCACAGCCTCGTCTGCGTTCACCTGGTAGGAGAGGAACGGCATGTCTACGACTAAGAGCGCCCGCTTGGTGCCGCGCCGGACAGCCCGCGTGTGGTGCAGCATGATCTCCATTGTGACAGGAACTGTCGTGTCCAGGCCCAGTTCCTCCATGCCCAGCGAGTCGCCCACTAAAGTGATGTCCACACCCGACCCATCCACGAGGAGGGCCAGCGGATAGTCGTAGGCGGTCAGGACGGTGATCTTCTCACCCTTACGCTTCTTCTGGGCCAGCTGGGCGAGTGTCACTTGATCGGTCGTGTCAGGATAGGTACTCATATTATATTAAGACGTAATTACAGAATTGAAAAAGAAATTCGTCGCCGCCGCCCGGCGATGCCGTAGACGTCCAGTTGAGCATCTGCCAAGACGAGAGGCATCCCTTCGGCCAGGCTCAGCATGATGAG
>JAYTRQ010000466.1:0-4424 GCA_043746125.1 Armatimonadota bacterium
GGGCGTCCGCAGGGTGGAGAGGGCGAGTACGGTCGCCTTGAGCGGGTCGCCCGAAAGGCGTCCGATGGCCGCGCTCAAGAGGGCGGCGGCCTCGGGGGCCTGAGTCTGGGCGATCATCAGGGCGGCGTAGGCAGCCAGATGGGCGTCCTGGTGCTTCAAGTAGGGTTCCAGGACTTCGAGGGCGTAGGGGTCTTCCAACCCGACCAGAGCCTGCATACACTCCTGGAGGACTTCCGGGGCCTCATTCTCTGGATGGACGAGGCGCAGGGTCAGCGGCAGGCGGGCGGCGACGCTGCCCGAAAGGCAAAGGGCGCGGGCGGCGGCCTTGCGCGGCTCCATCTTGACGGTGGGGTCGGGGCCGAGGCGGGCGAAGCCGCCCCGGTCGAACAGTAGCAGAGAGATGTCCCGGACGCAGTCGGGATCCCGGATCTGGGCCAGCGCAAGAGCGCAGTTGGCACGGAGGTGGGCGGCGGTGTCGAACGGGACGCCGCCGACGGCCTCAATCTGCGTCGTGCGAATACCGACCCGTAGGGCGTCCGAGGCCGGGCGGTAATCCAGCCGGCCTAGGGCGAAGGCGAGGTTGGCCCGGATGTGGCAGCCAGGGTCCCGTGTCGGCCCATCCTCGCTGAGATAGGCCAGCCGCTCGGTCATCGCGAGGGCGATTTTGTCGTCCGCGTGTTCGCCCAGCGCCTCGGCGGCGAGAGCGGAGACGTAGTGCGACTTGTCGGTCAGAGCGTCCAGCAGCAACGCCTGACGCTCGGCGGAGTCCAGATTGGCGGCGGCTTTGACGGCGCTGATGCGCTCCTGCGTCTGCCGTGAGCGGAGCCGCTTTCGGATCTCGTTGGTGTCCATGTTGGTCGTTGACGTCGCGTATGGGTGAGGAGCGAATAGGGCGTAGGGCGCGAACCTCGTGTTCGCCCTTCTTGCCGTTGTCTGTGTCTTCTCTACTGCCGGGGCAGTTCGCTCGTCTTCTCGCGCCACGCCGCGACCAGTCTGTCCTCGTAATCGTCCCCGTCGCTGTCCTTCAGCTTGCCATTCTCTTCCAGCCAGGCCAGGGTCCGGCGCGTGCCCTCTTCAAAGGAGACGGTCTGGCCCGCGTAGTCCGTATCGCGCTTCAGTTTGCCGTTGTCGAAGATGGACGGCCACTCGAAGATCTCGTAGGTCCCGCCTGCGAGGTGCGGGGCGACCTCGCGCAGGGTCTCAGTGGGCAGGTAGACGGGATTGAACGTGCCGCCGACGACTTCGGCGACCCGCTGGTGATACTGGTTCCAGGTGAACCACTCGTCGGCGGTAATATTGTAGGCCTCGCCCAGGCACCGGGCGTTTCCCATCGTCGCGATGAAGCCTCGCGCAACGTCGTCCACATGGCAGGAGGCCCAGAGCGAGTTGCCGTCACCCTGCACGATGATCGGCTTGTTCTTCTGCAAGCGGTCCACAAACGTGTCGCCTGGCCCGACCGAGCGGATAATGCCGCCGCCCTCGCCGTAGGAGTGCGAGGGGCGCATGATGGTGACAGGGAAGCCCTGGTCCTCAAAAGCCTGCAGCAAGAGCAGTTCACAAATGGCCTTGTTCTTGCCGTAGTCGCCGATAGAGTGGTATGGCTCCGTTTCGGTCGTGGGGATTTGAGTTACGGGGCCGGAGTACACGCAGACGGTGGAGCAGTGGATGAACTGACCGCAGCGGCCGGCGAAGGCGCGGATGGCGGAGCGCGAGTCGTCCGGGTGAAAGGCCACCATGTCTACGACGACGTCATAGGACTTGTCCGCGAACGCCGCTTCAAGCGCCGCGTAGTCTTTGCGGTCGCCCTGAATGACGTCCGCGCCGGGTGGCAGGCGGCTCTCCGACTGGCCCCGATTAAAGAGCGTGACTTGGTCACCGCGTTCCAGCAACTGCCGCGCGATGGCGGTCGAGATCAGCCCGGTCCCGCCGATAAACAAAACATGCATGAGTACGGTCCTCCGGGGCTATTGTACCCGCTCCGGGCTGTCAAAAGGCTGGCGCGTCTGATGACGCGGCCGGAGTGAGAAACTTCATTAACGGCACCCACTGGGGGGTGGCCGAACCATCCACGCCGTCCAGGAAAAGATTCTTCGAGATTCGCCCCACGCCGCTTGACAGGCTGTATTTAGTGTGATATACTGAGAGCACACACTAGATATAGGAAGATTCAAGGCCGCAGACCCGCAGGAAAAACGACGCTGGAAGACTCACCCCGATGAAGTGCCCGTACTGCGGCTATGACAATGACGCCGTCCTTGACTCGCGGCCCCTGCGCGACGGTGAAGCCATCAAGCGGCGGCGCGAGTGCAAGCACTGTGAGCGGCGCTTCACCACGTTTGAGACCATCGAGGAGATGCAGCTGACCGTGGTCAAGAAGCCGGATCGGGACGGGCACCAGAGACGGGAGCCGTTCGACCGGAACAAGCTGCTCCGGTCTTTGCGTGTTGCCTGTCAGAAGCGGCCGATCTCCGAGGAGACTTTGCAGGACGTCAGCGACGACATCGAGCGGACGTTGACGAACCGCCTGGACAAGGAAGTCGCCTCGTCCGACATCGGTGAGATGGTGATGGAACACCTGCGGCGTCTGGACCAGGTCGCCTACGTCCGGTTCGCCTCGGTCTACCGCCAGTTTGAGGATGCGACCCAGTTCCGCGATATCGTGAACCTGCTGAAAAAGCAGGGCGGGCGATTAAGAAAAGACTAGAAGAGGGACACAATGGCAGAGCGAAGCAATGGAAAAAAGAGTACGTCGGGGACTACCCTGGATCTGATGGGCGATGAGGAGCCGGCCCGGCCCAGAACCGTGCGTAAAGCCCCGGTGGCAGCGATGGCCCAGTCCGCTCTTGCGGGCGGGGCGCTGTTCGGCGGTGACGAGGTGGACGCGGACGCCCGGCACCCGGCTGACGTGCCGGTCGGCAACTTTCCTGCCCCGTCACAGATCGCCCAGGTGCAGGAGTCGTCCGATCCGTTCGGCGAAGACGATCCGTTTGAGGACACCGTCATGGCACGGATGCTAGCCGACGAGCCCGCCCCCCTCGCCAGCCCCCTCCGTGCCGCCCGTGAGCAGCTCGCGCCTGTCCTCGAAGCCGCCCCGGTCGTCGTCGAGGAGCCTCTGATGGAAGAGATGCCCTTTGTTGCAGCCTCTACCGCCGAAGAAGAGGCTTTCCTGTCCGAAGCCTTCGCTGATCCCATCGCCGTCCCCGAAGTCGAGCCGCAGATTGAGCAGAAAACCGAACCCCTTTTAGAACAGCGAGAAGAACCCATGCCCGTGCCCGTCGCCAAAGCCCCCGTCGTGCCTAAGAATGTCAAAACGAAGTCGTTGGGTGGTCTGACCATTCCTCGGCGCTACACCCAGCCCGGCCAGGACGTCTGGAAGACGACTGAATGGGATCTTCGTACAGCCAGCATCGTCGGCAGCGACGGCACGGTCGTTTTTGAGCAGAAAGGCGTCGAGATCCCCAAGGCCTGGTCGCAGCTCGCCACAAACGTCGTCGTGTCCAAATACTTCCGGGGCCAGACCGGTACCCTGGAGCGTGAGTATTCCGTCAAGCAGCTCATCGGCCGCGTCGCAGACCGCATCTTAGAGTGGGGCAAGCAGGGTTCCTACTTTGCCACCGACGAAGACGCCGGGGCGTTCCATGACGAGTTGCGCTACATCCTGCTGCACCAGTACGCGGCGTTTAATAGCCCCGTGTGGTTCAACCTGGGCTGGGCCGGCCGTCGGCAAGCCGTGTCAGCGTGTTACATCAATGAAGTCACCGACAGCATGGAGAGCATTCTTGACCTCTACAAGACCGAGGGTATGCTCTTCAAAGACGGCAGTGGCAGCGGACTGAACCTGTCCCCCCTGCGCTCATCTAAGGAGTCGTTGGAAGCCGGTGGCCGGAGCAGTGGGCCGATCTCCTTTATGAAGGGCCTGGATGCGAGCGCGGGCAGCATCAAGAGCGGCGGCAGCACCCGGCGGGCGGCCTGTATGCGTGTGCTGGACGTGGATCACCCGGACATCGAGGAGTTCATCAACTGCAAAAAGGACGCCGAGAAGAAGGCCCACGCACTCATTGACGCCGGCTACTCCGGCGCGTTCAACGTCGTAGGCGGTGCGTACGACACGGTCCCTTTCCAGAACGCCAACCACAGCGTCCGTGTTTACGATGACTTCATGAAGGCCGTCGAATCCGATGCGATCTGGGAGACCAAGTTCCGGGTCACGGGCAAGACCGCCACGACGGTGAAGGCCCGCGACCTGATGCGCGGCATCGCTGAAGGGACTTGGGTCTGCGGCGATCCCGGAATGCAGTACGATACGACGATTAACGACTGGCACACCTGCGCCAACACGGACCGCATCTACGCGAGTAATCCGTGTGTGACCGGCGATACCCTCGTAGCCACTTCGGACGGCTGGCAGAGGATTGATTCGCTGG
>JAYTRQ010000467.1:0-4421 GCA_043746125.1 Armatimonadota bacterium
TCCCCCGGATTGAAATCCGGGTCTTGGTAAGTGCGGTTGTCCGCCTGCGCGGACAGAAGAAAAAGGACCTCGCTATTCTACTGTGACGCAATGCCACCCTGAGACAGAAATGGAGTCAGGATTGCCGTACAGACTCATTGTGCCTTCGGTGCCGATGCTTGACGCGGCTCTTGTGGAGGCCATCGCCAACGAATTGCGCGAGAAAAACCCGGTGGATGCCGGTGACGCTTGCTGGGATGCTCCCTACATCATTGAGGAGCAGATTCGCCGCGGCAATCCCACCCACATGACGGTTCTCTAGGATCGGTGGGTCGCCGTCGGCCCCGAAGAGCGAAGCCGCATCATCCTGGAAGCCTATCGGGACGTGCGCGGCCCGAGTGCCTTGCTGACCCTGACGAGTGCGCTGGGACTGACCCACGCCGAGGCCAAAAGATTGGGCGTTGAAGACGGTGTACTGTACGCCGCATAATCACAAACTCGACCGGCAACTAAAAGCTGCATCGGGACAAACGCTGGACGGAGGCTCGCTATTATGGATCGGAGCGGCACCCACGTTAGTGTTCTTGACGCAGGGATGTTTATTTTCTTTGTTGTAGATATACCGATCGTTCTGTTTACGATGCGCTTTTTAAGCTTGCGACGGACAAAGGTGTTCGTCAAATCTGCCGCCTCGGCTACTGGCACAGTCACAAGCGTGGAGAAAACCACAGTTACAGCGCACCACGTCCCGGTGTGGATCACAACAGTGAAGTTCCTAACGGGTGGAGATCAGCAAAGCGAAGTTAAGTTCTACAACGACCGCTCTCAGGGCGAAGCCGGCGATACAGTCCGAGTTTTGTATCCTGTGGCTGCTCCTCAAAATGCCAAAATCGATGATGGGTCACTGTGGTCTGATGGACTTGCTGAAATGATCGTCGGCATTGTCTGGACGGTATTTGGTTTAATCTTTGGCTCAATCACAGTTTGGGCGCTCTATCTGCAACCACATCATCATTGACGTCTTCCGAACGAGGAAAGCACAATAGCATAGGCATAACAGAAATGGACGAACGCACTCTACTAGAATCGGTCCACACCCGCGTCCGCCTCATCCCGCCGGGTCAGGTCATGTCTTATGGACAGGTGGGGGATGAGGTGGGCTGCTCGGCGCGGGAGGCGGGCTATGCCATGAACCAGGCGGCGGACGATGACGTGCCGTGGCAGCGGGTGGTCGGCAGTGACGGGTACCTGCGGATTGGGAGGCGGTCGCCCCATCTGATGCAGAAGCAGCGGGAGTTGTTGGAGGCGGAGGGCGTGACGTTCAAGCCGAACGGGTGCGTGGACATGAAGAAGCATCAGGTGGGGGTGGTCGGGAAGGCCGACGTGCCGGAGACGCTGGATCTGGGGCTTTGAGGCGAGGAGGCCGCAAGAGCATGAGCCGCAAGAGAATGAATGGGACGAGGCTGACGTGGAGGATAGTCGGGGCGCTTCTGGCGTTGCCGATGGGGGCCGTGTCGGCGGCGACGCTCACGGTCGGGCCGGGAAAGACGTTCGCCCAGCCGGGCCAGGCGGCCCAGGCCGCGAAAGATGGTGACGTTGTGGAGATTTCGCTGGGCGCGTACGCTGGCGACGTGGCTGTATGGCGGGCGGACCGTCTGACCATCCGGGGCGTCGGAGCGAAGCGGCCGGTCCTGGACGCGCAGGGGCGCGCGGCGATGGGCAAGGGTCTGTGGGTGATTGAAGGGCGTGACACGACCGTGGAGAACCTGGAGTTTACAGGCGCGTCGGTGCCGGACAAGAATGGCGCGGGCATCCGTCTGGACGGATCGGGGCTGACCGTCCGTAAGTGCTTCTTCCATGACAACGAGGATGGCATCCTGGCGAACGCCGCGCCCGAGGGGGACGTGCTGGTGGAGAACAGTGAGTTCAGCCACAATGGGCAGGGGGACGGGTACTCGCATAATCTGTACATTGGGCATGTGCGGAAGTTCAGCCTGCGTGGCTGTTACTCGCACAACGCCAAGACAGGGCACGACGTCAAATCGCGGGCGGCGATCAACGATATCCGCTACAACCGGATCAGCGATGATGATGGCTCGGACACGTCGTTTCTGATTGATCTGCCGAATGGCGGCGACTGCGCCTTGGTGGGGAACGTCTTGAGGCGGGGGGCGAGCGCTAGCCAGTCGGTCCTGGTCTCGTTTGCCGAAGAGGGGGCGATCAACCCGAAGCAGACGTTGTCCGTGGTCAACAACACGTTCGACAACCAGCGGGCCAACGCGACGTTCGTGCGCGTGTCCGGTCAGCTGGCGTTGAAGGTCGTCAATAACCTCTTTATGGGTGTGGGGACGTGGCTGGCCGGTGGCACACTGGATACTGCAAGCAACAAAACTGCCACGGCAGGCGACTTTAAAGACTCCGCAATGCGTGATTATCATCTTGCGCCGGGTAGTGCGGCCATCGGTGCAGGGATTAATCCGGGCAAGGCCGGCAGTTTTGACCTGACCGCGCGCTCCCAATACGCACTGTCTCTCGGAGAGGAACCACGCAGCGTGAAGACACCGCCTGACTTAGGAGCTTACGGAGCCCCATGAAGATATACGATATCAGCCTGACGACTTCCGCTAAGACGCTGACCTGGGAGGGTACAGAGCAGGGTTTTTCCATGCAATGGGCCGCACAGATTGGCCAGCCGGACGAGGTCTGCAACCTGTCCGTGTTCACTCTAGGGGCGCATACGGGGACACACCTGGATGCCCCGCTGCACTTCGTCCCGGGCGGCAGATCGGTCGAGTCGCTGGACCTGAACGTGCTGATCGGCCCGGCACAGGTGGTAGAGGTCTATGGGCGGGACCAGGTCACGGCGGCGGACCTGGAACGCGCGCAGATTGGACGGGGCACGGAGCGCGTCCTGCTGAAGACGGACAACACGCGGCTGGGACGGTTGGGTGACGGGGTGTTCCACAAGGACTACGTCGGGATTGCGCCGAGTGGGGCACAGTGGCTGGCGACGCACGGGGTCAGGCTGGTGGGCGTGGACTACCTGTCGGTCGGGCCGTATGGTCCGGTCAACGTCGAGACGCACCGCATCCTGCTCGGCGCGGGCATCATCGTCGTCGAATCGCTGGTCTTAAAAGACGTCTTGGCCGGACCGTATACCCTGGCCGTCCTACCGCCCAAGTTTGAGGGATTGGAAGGCAGTCCCTGCCGGGCCGTGCTGATAGAAGGAGATTTACCGTGAGTGACTGCCCGGAGATCGCGATGAGCGAGGTGGATACGGACGATCTGGAGAACGCGGAAGATAACCGAGAGGCCGTGCAGTTCAAGGTCCGTCTCTGCGCGAAACCAACGGAGGCCTGGCGGCAGGAGTTTGAGCAAGCCTACTTGCGGACGCCTTACGGGCTGAAACCACCTGTCCACGTGGAGGGGGACACGCTGCGGATCATCTACCTGCCCCGGTACGCGGGGGAGTTGCCCGGCTTCTTCCATTTCGTGGCTATGATGATTCGGGAAGCCAATCGGGAGACGCACCGGACGGAAGAGCTGCACACGTCGAGCACCCAGGAGCGGCAGAAGGCGGAGTTCCGGCAAGCATTGCGCCGGATTGAGCTGCCGAAGGCCTAAAAAAGCGCCCCTGCCAAATGGCGGGGGCGCTTTCTGTCTGCGGCGCTGGTAGAGCTTCACGGTACAATGGATAGACTGCCTATTACCCCAGAGTGAAATCCGGGTCTTTGGTAGAGGGAGCGTCCGCCTGCGCGGACAAAGAAAATCAACCTAATCTATTCTACCTTGACAGTCTACTAGTCCGAGTATTTTAGTCCGCGTATTCCATCGTCCCGCTTTTGTCCCGCACCATGACGCTGGACGTCTCCTCGGCCGTTAGGATCTCCAGTGTCCCGCCGCCCGCGAAGTCCAGACTCAGTGTCGTTCCTTGCTGGCGCACGGCCTGGACCGTTCCGCCTGTCGAGGCGCTGTTGGACGATCCTGCCGTCTGGACGGTCATCTTGGAGCCGTCATCGAATGAGATCGTGAGCGCATCGCCCGAGTTGCCCGTGCCCGAAATCGTCCGGCCTGCTAGCAGGCTCGTTAGCTTGTGGTTACTTGCCATCTTATTTACTGTCCTCTCGCGGCGATGTAGCCTTGCGCCTGAGCGTCCGACTCGCTCATGTATTGGCCCTGTTTAGTGTGTCCGTAGTAGGACGAACCGGGCCGGAAATACTTGCCGGACTTCAGATTGACCCAGACCTGTCCGCCGACGGTTGGCGTATCAGTGGCCGGCATGTCGGCGGCTGGCGCCTGCACGGGTGGGGCGGGGAACTGGGAGAAGCCGCCGGTCAGTGGGTGGCGACGCCGCCCACTTCGGCCGCTCTTGTGGCCGCCAACGTAGACGCCGTTGTCGTACCCACCGCCTTTGGAGAGTGGCGCGCTCGTATTGAAGTACT
>JAYTRQ010000468.1:0-13332 GCA_043746125.1 Armatimonadota bacterium
GCATGAGGGAGGGTTGTGAGGGAGGTTCCATGATGTCGCCTGCGTCCGCGCCGCAGGCCGCGCTCCCGGCGTCGGCCGAGGCCGTCACCGAGATGGGAAAGTACCTTTCGTTTTCTGCCGTGATTGTACCCCAGATGGGGCTATTTCACCAATTGAAGTGCCCGGCGGACGATACTCAGTGTCTCAGAGGCCGCCGCCCGCGCCTGTTCCGCCCCGGCCCGCAGGACACCGTCTACGAAGGCGGGATCGGCCTCCAACTCGGCTCGGCGGGCGCGGAGGGGTGCGAGGTTGGCGTTGATGATCTCCGCCAGCTCTTTTTTGGACTGGCCACAGCCCCGTGCCCCGGCCCTGCACTCGTCCCACTGCGTCTGATAGCCGTTTGGATCGTAGATGCGGCGCAGCTTGCAGGCGACGCACCCTTCGGGCACGCCGGGGTCGGTGACGTGGATCTTGGTCGGCGTCGTGAAGGCCTTGTTGATCTGTTTCTGCGTCTGCTTGGGGGTATCTGAGAGAAAGATGCCGTTGTCGTAAGACTTGCTCATCTTGCGGCCGTCCATGCCGGGTAGTTCGCCACTGCCTTCGGTAATGATAGCGAGAGGCTCGGGGAACACGTCCTGCCCAACGATGTGGTTGAACCGCCGGGCGATCTGGCGGCTGATCTCAATGTGGGCAGCCTGATCCTTGCCGACGGGCACGGCATGGGCGCGGTAGACGATAATGTCGGCCGTCTGCAAGACGGGGTAACCCAACAGGCCATAGGAGACCTGAGTATCGTTGTCCTTGACTAAATCTCTCTTCTCTTTATAAGTGGGGACGCGCTCTAGCCAGCCGACCGGCGTCACCATTGAGAGCAGCAGGTGAAGTTCGGCGTGTTCGGGCACGTCGGACTGCCGGAAGATGGCGCACTTGTCCGGGTCCAAACCCGCCGCCAGGTAGTCCAGGGCGGTCTGACGGGACGCCTCGGCGATGTCGTATCTGGCCTCGGCTATGGTCGTCAGCGCGTGCCAGTCAGCGATCATGCAGAACGTTTCGTACTCGTCCTGCCGCGCGATCCAGGGCCGCAGCGCCCCCTCCAAGTTGCCAAGGTGCAGTCGACCGCCGCCGGTCGGCTGCATCCCCGAAAGTAGTCGTTTTTTTGTCGTCATAAAAAGGCGTTATGCAGGCGGAGCGCGGAAAAGGCGATTATCCCAACCAGTAAGGCGAGCGGCGCAGCCCAGACCCAGCGGCGGCGTGGCGAGAAGAACAGAAAGCCGACGGACAGACCGAATAGGAACCCGCCAGCGTGTGCGCCGTTGGCGACGTTCAGGAAGTGAAGCCACGTCGCGACGACACAGAAAAGGCCCCAGCCGATAAAGTAGCGCAGGTTGTCGCGAGAGGCGATCGCTCCCCAGGCCGGGAACATTCCTCGCCCGGCCCACATCAGACCAAACATCGCATAGACCACACCGGACATTCCGATGCCAGTGTTCCCCGAGATCAGCATCTCGCACGCCGACCCCGCCGCCGCCGCCGCCAGAACGAACACAGCGTAGATGAGGGGGCTAAGGGTGTTCTCTAGGACGCGCCCAATCTGCACCAGCCAGATCATGTTGAACAGAATGTGCAATAGGCTGCCGTGAATAAAGATTGTCGTAATCAGGCTCCACGGTGCCGCTCCCGGCGTTTCCGCAAAGCCGAAATGGCCTACGTTGTACCAGAGTGTACCCGCATCTTTTTCGCTCGTTGTCAGGAAGGCGGCCGTAATGACCACGGAGAGTAGGGCCATTAGGTAGGTCAGGATGGGGACCTGCGGCGTCGTCCCCGCACGGCGCGGCCTTTGCGAGAAGTCCCAAGCATCCGGCATCATGGTCTCCTGTCAGTCTGCGGCTTGGAGCCGCTCGGGGACGATGTCTAGCCGTACGACGTCGTCCAAAGTTTCGCGGCGCGAGACCAGATCAGCCCGGCCATCCCGGATGAAGACGCAGGCGGGCTTGGTGAACCGGTTGTAGTTGGACGCCATGACGTAGTTGTAGGCCCCTGTAGACTGGACGGCCAGGATGTCGCCGGTCTCGACGGGCTGGAGCACGGCCTCCTGGATCAAGATGTCCGTCTCACAGTGCTTCCCGGCGACGCGCACGGTCTGGGACTTGGCCTCGCCCGCGCGGTTGGCGCTTAACGTTTCATAGACGGCCTCATAAAGTTGTGGGCGCGGGTTGTCCGACAGACCGCCGTCAATCGTCACGTAGGTCCGCGTGCCGGGCGCTTCGGGGATGGAGACCTTCTTGATGACGCCAACGGTGTAGAGCGTCACTCCTGCCTCACCGACCAGGCACCGGCCAGGCTCTTGGAGCAGGTTAGGCTCGGGGACGTCATACTTTGCCAGAGCGGTCCGCAGGGCGACGATCATGGTTTCCGCGAACTCCTCATAGCTGGGGGGCTGCTGGGACTCCAGATAGCGGATGCCCAGGCCGCCGCCGATGTCCAGGTCTTCCGGCATCCATCCCGTGGCGTCGGCGACTTTCCGCAGGAAGCCGACCATGACGTCAATCGCCTGCTCGTGCGTGTGGGCGTCCAGAAGCTGTGACCCGATATGGCAGTGCAGGCCCGTGATCTTGACGTGCGGGGCCGCGCCCAGGGCCTCCGTCACGGCTTCCAGGGCTGAGCCGCTGGCAACGCTCAGGCCGAACTTGGTGTCCTCCTGGCCGGTGCGGATGCGCCGGTGCGTGTGCGGGTCAATGCCGGGCGTCACCCGAATCAAAATCGACTGCGTCTTGCCTTGTGCCTTCGCCAGAGCGGCAAGTTGGCGCAGTTCGGGCAGGTTGTCCACGACGACCCGGCCGACGCCGTACTCTAGGGCCATTTCCAGTTCGCGCCGCGACTTGTTGTTGCCATGCAGCAGGATTCGCTCAGCCGGAAAGCCAGCCTGAATCGCTGTGTAAAGCTCGCCTGCCGAGGCGACGTCCAGGCTCAGGCCCTCCTGTTCGATGACCTTGCAGATCGCCATGTTCAGGAAGGCCTTGGACGCGAACGAGACGTCGTTCTTCGGGTACCGGGCCTCAAAAGCCGCTTTGTAGCGCCGGCAGTTGTCCCGGATCTGGCCCTCGTCCATCACGTACAGTGGCGTCCCGAACTCCCGTGCCAGTTCCACGGCGTCGCACCCACCGATCTCCAAATGCCCCTGCGCGTTCACGCGCTGGCTGCCAAGCAGCATAACCTTGTGTTCCCCTCCATAAAAAGGCCCGCGCCACCGGAATGCGGGCGGGCAGGCAGAGATTTTAGCACAAGGGGGGAGGGGAAGTCAATAAAACAACGCACTATTCACAGTGTACGCCTGCTGGCAACCCGCCGAAGATAGGGCAGGAGAAGACTCATGTCCATATCAGACACGGTCAGCCGCGTCGCTGCCACCAACCCCGTCGTCGGCGTGGCCGTGGCAACTCAGTCGGCAGGCAACGCGATTTTGGCCGGACTTCAGACTGGGGACACGGGAACAGGCGCTCTGCTTGCCGCCGTCGGCGGGCAGGCGCTTGAGACGAATCAACTGCTTGCGTCTTTGACGCCCAACTTAGGTCGGTACGTCAACACGACCGCATGACACCCGAATGGAAACGCAATGTCCAACTCCATCCCAAAAATACACTTGACCCTACCCGCAACTGCCAAAGCTCACCCGGAGGCTCCCACGCCACCGAAGCCCGCTTTGGAGCGCCACCACGCCGCCCCGCCGTTGCAGGCCACGAAGGTGCCATCCCAGGCCGCGCTCTCGCCCCAGGCCGCGCTCTCGCCCCAGGACGTCTCCTACGTCAACTCCCTCATGGGCATCATTCCCGCCCAGAGGATGGAGGAGATCCTGCTGAAAACAGGCGTCCCTGTCCCCGCGAACCTCGGCCCGAACGTGGATACGACGGCCTGACAATCGCCTACTTGACGACGACGACCGTAGCGACCGTCCGCTCACCCTGGTTTTCTAGGGTGAACCGGCCTTGCAAGTCCCCCCGGACGAGCGATTCAACGATCTGAAGGCCGAGCGAATCCGTCTTCTTGATGTCGAAGCCTGGCGGGAGTGGTTTGCCGTCGTTGGAGACGATCAGGGTGACGAACTTGGGGTCCTCGGCCAGCGTGATGCGTATCTCTCCGTCGTCCATGCCGTCCCCGAACCCGTGCTCCACGGCATTCTGCACTAGTTCATTGAGAATGAGAGACACGGATGTCGCCTGCCCTGAGGGCAGAAGGATGTCCGGTCCTTCAATCTGCAAAGCGATATGCTTGCCGGGCGCCATAACGCTCTGGGACGTGGCCTGGATGATCTGGGCGGCGATCTTCTTGACGCTGACGATGTCCAAGTCCTCCCGCGCCAGTAATTCGTGCACGGACGCGATGGCAAGTATCCGGTTGAGCGACTCGCTCAGGACCTGTTCCACGGTACGTTGGCCCGCGTAGTGCATCTGGAGCCGGAGCAGGGAGGCGATCTGCTGCAAATTGTTCTTGACCCGGTGGTGCATCTCCTGGATGATGGCCGACTTGACCATCAGCTTCGCGTGCTCAATGGCGATGGCGGCGTGGCTGCCCAGGGCCGTTAGTACGGAGATCTCATCGTCCGTGAATCGGTGCGGCTTCTCTGTATAGCAGTTGAGCACGCCGACTTTCTTGTTCTTGACCAGCAGTGGGATGGAGGCAAGCGATGAAAGGCCTTCCTGCCGGGCCAGGTCCGGCGTCGCGTAATCTTCGGAGTGCTTCAGGTCGTAGACCGTGATCGGCCGTCCTTCGGCCAGTGCCCGCCCCGCAACGCTTTCGCCCAGCTTAATCGGGGCCTTTTTGGCGTATTCTCGGCTGCTGCCCTGGGTCGCCTTGACGACCAGCTCCTGCTTGTCCTCGTCCAGCAGCATCAGCGAACAGATCTTAAACGACAGCGAATCCGCCGTCGCGGCCACGATGAGCTGCAATATCTCCTCCAAGTACAAATCGCTCGTGATGGTCTTGCTGACTTCAGACAGGGCAGACAACTGGGACGTCCGCTTTTCCAGCTTGCGGTACTGCCGCGAGTTCTCAATGGCCCCCGAAATCTGGGATGCGATGGATTGCAGAAGACGCACCTGCGTTTGCGTGTACTCGTGTTCCTTTTCCGTTCGGACGTTAATGACGCCCAGCACGTCGCCCCGGTAGATCAGCGGCACGCTTAAAATGCTCTGGTACTTGTCCTCCTGAAGCTCAGGTACGAACTTGAAACGTGCGTCCTGATGGGCGTGGTGCCCCAGCGCCACGGCTTCTTTGTGCTGTGCGACCCAGCCGGTCAGGCCCTCGCCGACTTTAAGCCGCAGCTTGCCGATGACCTCGCCCGACCCGTCCGTCACCGCCCGCAGGACGAGCGTATCGTGGGCGTCGTTGAACAGGTACACTTGCGACGAGTCGGTGCCCGTCACCTGCACGGCGACGCCTGCGACAGCCTTCAGCATCTCCTCCAAGTCGAACAGCGACCCCATCGCCTCGCCGATGCGCCGCAGGGCCTCGCCCTCGGCGTTGCGTTCATCGTGGGCGTGCTCCATCGCCCCGATGCGTTCCTGGGCGGCCTTCAGCTCCGCCGTCCTGGTTTCCAGGGCGTGGTGCAGGCGCGCGGCTTGGAGCTTCTGGTGGCGCAGGGCCTGGGCCTGCCGGTTTTGGATCAACGAGCGCCGCCCGAATCCGACTTTGGGCGGCGCGTCAGCGTGAAGGCGATCTCGTTTCATGGGGCTGTGTCTTTTCTAGGAAGCGGCCGACGGCGTGGTAGACGGTCTTGCCGTCCACGTCAAAATAGGTGGAGTGACTGGCGCGATCCACGTTCAGGCGCGTGATGGGGCCGTGACAGGCGGCAGCGAGCCGGTGCGACATCCAGAACGGGATCGTCCGATCCGCCCGGCGACCAGTTGATGGGTCGCTGCCTCGCGGGCCGTCAGGTTTGTGGCGACGCCCGACCCCAGGGAGTAGCCAACGATCACAATACCTCTCGGGTCAACGTCCGGGCGCGTCCTCAGATACTCATAAGCCGCTTGGGCGGTCGCGTAACATCCGGCCTCCGATTCCTGGCCGCCGCTGCGTCCGAACCCCACGTAGTCCGGCATTAGCACGTTTGCGCCCAGCTTTCGGAACGACTGGAACCAGAGACGGAAGCCGTCTATGGAACCGCCCTGGCCGTAGAAGAACAGCAGGGTGGGGCAATGCGCGGAGTCCGGGTCAGGCCGACCATCAGACCGCAAGGCGGACCCAAAACAGGCCGAGACGAGATCCCCCGCGGCCGTTCTGAACTCGGCACTTCTGGCCCCTGCGGGCAGCGCGGCTGTTCCGACAGAGGCACGGGAAAACCCGGCGTGGAAGATCAAGGTGCGTTGGAACAGGAACAGAAGCGCAAGGGACACGCCATGAGCGAGCGCGACGCAGCCAAGAAGCCGCCGGACGACCTTGAGGATCGGGCGGCGGCTCCGGGACGCTGTGGGCGCTGGGGTCATCTCTACACGCTGTGGGCGATGATGATCGCGTCGGCGATCTCGCGCATGGACTTGCGCGTGTTCATGCTCTGGACCTGGATGCGCCGGAACGCCTCCTGCTCCTTGAGGCCGTACTGATCCATCAGGATGCCCTTGGCCCGGTCTACGGCCTTGCGCGTGTCCAGCTTGTTCTCTAAGTCGGAGACCTCGTTCTCAAGCTCGACGAACTCCTCATAGCGCGAGATGGCGATCTCCATCGCGGGCAGAAGATCGGCCTCTTTAAAGGGCTTCACCAAGTACGCGAAGACGCCCGCGTCCTTGGCCCGGTCCACAAGGTCTTTCTGGGAGTAGGCCGTCAGCAGCAGCACGGGGGAGATGCCCTCGGTCGTGATGATCTTGGCCGCGTCAATGCCGTCCATCTCTGGCATCTTGATGTCCAGAATGACGATGTCCGGCTTCAACTCCCGCGCCGCGTCCACGGCCTTGGCTCCGTCGCCAGACTCGCCGACGACCTGATGCCCCATGTTTTCCAGGGTTTTCCGCAGGTCCAGCCGGATGATCGGCTCATCGTCCGCGATCACGATGCGAAGTGATTCCATTGCAGTGTTTGATCCTTTTCTTTGCGCCCGTCGCTTTCAGCGACATGTGAGAGGGAAGACGCGCTTCTCTTGCGGCCCCGCCTGTAATCTGCTATAATGGCGTCTTAGCACTCTATCATAGCAAATTCCGCGCCCAAAAAGCAAGGCCACATCCCCACATGAGACGAATCACGAGCATCAGCCTCGGCTCCTCCGCCCGCGACAAGGCCGTTACCGCGACCTTCGCCGGGGAAGAGTTCTCGGTCGAGCGCGTCGGCACGAATGGTGACATGGACCTGTTCCGGCGCAAACTAGTGGAACTAGACGGCAAGGTGGACGCATTCGGCCTGGGTGGCACGGACATGTACGTCTACGCGGCGGGGCGGCGTTATGTCTTCAAAGAGATCGAGCGCTTGGCGAGCGCCGCCGTCCAGACACCGGTCGTGGACGGCAGCGGCCTCAAAAACACTCTAGAGCGCGAGACCGTGGCCCGCTTGCAGCGGGAGGGCGTTGTAGACTTCAGCCGCTCCAAAGTGCTGCTCGTCAGCGCGGTAGACCGCTTCGGCATGGCGGAGGCCCTGGACGCGGCGGGCGCGTCGGTCGTCTACGGCGACCTGCTGTTCGCCCTGGGCCTGCCCATCCCCCTGCGTTCCTTAAAGACCGTCGCCAAAGCCGCCCGTGCCCTGCTCCCCATCGTCACCCGGATGCCTTTCAAGTGGCTGTACCCGACTGGCGAGAAGCAGAACACGATCACGCCCAAGTGGGGGAAATATTACGCCGAGGCGGACGTCATCGCCGGCGACTTCCCCTACATCCGCCGGTATATGCCGGATGACCTGGCGGGCAAGACGATTCTGACCAATACCATCACCCAGGACGACGTGCAACAGCTCCGGCAGCGGGGCGTCAAGACGCTAATCACGACCACGCCCGAGCTGGACGGCCGCTCGTTCGGCACGAACGTCATGGAGGGCGTCTTGGTCGCCGTGTCGGGCCGCAAGCCCTCCGAACTGACGCCCGACGACTACTTGAAGCTGCTGGCCCAATTGAACTGGCAGCCCCGCGTGGAGACGCTGAACACATGAGAATCCGATGACACAGTTTGACGTGTCGGAACCGGCTGGACAGCTTCTCCTCACGGTACGCCCTGATGCCCGCCGTCCTGTCATGGTCGCGGACTTTCTCATGGCAGGGATCACTCTCATTGTCGCCCTTGCCGGCTCGGTCGCCTGCCTCCGATTTCTGCCCTCGCCGTGGGTGATAATCTGTCTGCTGTTATTGGTGTTGCTGACGGTCTGCTGGCAGAGCATTGCCGGTTTCCTGAAAGAGCGGCGGGCCGTTCAAGAAGGGGAAGTCTACCGCCTGGACCGCACTAGCGACCGGATTTCTCACAATGGCGCGACAATCGGCATGGTGAGCCAGATTGAACAAATTGTCGTGCGTGACAGGGCCGCGCATCGTGGGAATACACTCGCCCTAGCTTTGAAGATGAGGGATGAGACCAAGATCATCCTCCCGACGCAAGAGAAACCGGAGATGGAACGTCTTGCTTTACAGATCGCGAACTACCTTGGAATGCGCGTCAGCTACGATGTCGGCGAAGATCTATAGGGCGATTTTCTGCTTTCTGCTGATAGAGTTTGTCGCCCGTCCCGCTATCGCCCAAGCCCCGCCCCGCTACGCCGTCACAGACCTCGGCTCGCTGGGCGGCGTGGAGTGCGCGGCGAACGCCATCAACAACCGGGGCCAGATCGTCGGCGGGGCGGATACGTCCAAGCACACCAAAGGGCCGGAGTTTCTGACCAACGTGTTCGTCTGGCAGAACGGACGGATGCGGGCCGTGCCGGGGCTGGACGGCAGCCATGCGTTCGTCGTGGCCGTCAATGACGCTGGGCAGATGGCCGGTGCGTACAGCCCGGACCCACTCAAGGCGCAGTTCGCCGCCGCCCAGTTCACATTAGGCGGTAAGGTGCGCCTGCTGGGCGGCTTCCCGGCTACGGCGCACGGCTTCTCGCTGTCTCAAGCGGAGGCGATCAACGCCAAAGGCCAGTGCGTCGGTATCTCCAACAACCAAGGGTTTTTCTGGGACGGGAAGCGCCTGCGGAAACTGCCGCCGCCGTCAGGTTTTCAAGCTGCCGACGCCCGCGCGGTCAACGACCAGGGGCAGGCGGTGGGCAATGCCAACCGGACGGGGAGGGGCCAGACACGCACTCACGCGCTGCTCTGGGGGACAAATGGACAGGCCAAAGACCTAGGACTGCTGCCGGGTTACACGGACAGCGTCGCGCGGGGCGTCAACAACAAGGGCCAAATCGCGGGCTGGGTCAGCGTGACGGGGGGAACACCGGGGCGCAGTCTGACGTTCCACTACCAGGCGTTTTTGTGGCAGAACGGGAAGATGCGCGGGCTAGGCTCCATCCCCCGCATCCACGACAGCAAGGCGTCGGCCCTGAACGACCGGGGGCAGGTGGTCGGCAACGCCTACTACAAGCGTGATGAGGCGGCCCTGCTCTGGCAGAATGGCCGCGTCTATGAGCTGAATACGCTGGTGCCGCCGCATTCGGGCTGGAAACTGCAAAACGCCCTGGGTATCAACAGCCGGGGCCAGATCATCGGAAACGGCATCCACAACGGCATCCGGCGCGGGTTTTTGCTTTCGCCGCTGAGGTAGACGCCTATCTGGCAACTGGCGTTATGCGGCCGGACTGAGCCATTGCGAGTAGTTGAAAACGGCGCTGTTGCATAAACGCAGTCTCCCGCTCACCGTCCCCCAAACCCGGTGTTAAAGAACCCGGTGTTAAAGAACCCGGTGTTAAAACACCGGTCTACTCGGAGAAAGCCCCTCCGGGGCTACGAGACCTTGAGTGCCGGAGGCACTTCCTCCGTGTAGGCCGGCACTTCCAGTGCCGGTTGAGCGCCGCAGAGGGGCCTCACCGGTTTATGCAACAACGCCGTTTTCAACTGCTCGAATGGTCCTGGGGCTTCAACCCCGTGAAGGCTCGATACAAACACGCCTTAAGGAAATTCTTTGGAAAAGTTCGCGTTCATCATCCACCCCATTGACGCCCGGCGTGACGTCTCGCGCAAGGGGGGCATCTATGCGGCGGCGAAATATTTGCCGGAAGCGGCGGTCGAGTGGGCCATCAAGTTTAAAGAGCCGTTGGTCGCCTCGCACATCACAGGCATCAAGTCGCTGACCGGGGCCGAGGCGGAGGGCTGGTTCATCGCCTGCCCATTGACGCCGAACCAGATGCTCACGTTGCCGCAGGAGTTCGTCTACAAGCGGCTGATCCAGTGCGGTAAGCTGGCCGAGTCGCTGGGGGCGGGAATTATGGGGCTGGGTGCGTTCACATCCATCGTCGGAGACGGCGGGATTACGATCGCTAAGAGCCTGGACCTGGCTGTGACAACCGGCAACTCCTACACGGTCGCGACGGCGGTGGAGGGCGCAGTGGACGCCGCCAAGCGCATGGGCATCCATCTGGAAACGGCCAAAGTCGCCGTGGTCGGCGCGACGGGTGCCATCGGGAAGACGTGTGCCCAGATGCTGGCTCCCAAGTGCGCCGAGATCGGGCTGATCGGGCGCGATCTGGGCCGCTTAGAGGTTGTCGGAAAAGAACTGTCTGGCGCGTGCGTCCGCCTGTACGACGACGTGCATCTGGGTCTGCGGGATGCCGACATCGTCATCACCGTCACGAGCGCCAAAGATGCCGTGATCGAGCCGGAAGACTTGAAACCCGGCAGCGTGGTGTGTGACGTCGCCCGGCCTCGTGACGTCTCAATCCGGGTCGCGCGGGAGCGGGACGACGTGTTAGTGGTTGAAGGTGGGGTCGTGTCGGTGCCAGGCCCCAACGTGGACTTCCGGTTCAACTTCGGTTTTCCGCCCAAGACGGCCTACGCCTGCATGTCCGAGACGATGATGCTGGCCCTGGACGGCCGCTACGAATCGTTCACACTGGGCAAAGACGTCTCGGTCGCGCAGGCACAGGAGACGGAGCGGCTGGCGACAAAGCACGGCTTCAAGTTGGCGGGCTACCGCAGCTTCGAGAAGGCCGTCACGGAAGAGACTATCGAAACAGCCCGGCGGCGGGCGCAGGAGAAGCGCGTCACGGCTCCTTGACAACCTACAAGGCTTTCTGCGATAATAGAAGTAGGCTTGCGATAAAAGCAAAGCCTTCACGTTTTACTCGCAGAAAGAACCATCATGGGTCTCGTCGTTCCAAAACTGGCTCCGTCACCCACGGACGCGGCCACTCCCGCCACTCCAAAATCTGTTACCTTCCGGGCCGTGCTGCTCGGGCTGCTGCTCATTCCTCTGAACGCCTACTGGGTGGTGCAAATGGAGCGCGTCCGGTATTCAGCACACCCGACCACCGTCTCCCTGTTCTTTAATTGCATCTTTATCCTGGTCGTCTTGACCGGCTTGAACGGACTGGTTACGCGGTGGGGGCGACGCGGCTGGGCGTTCCGACAGGGCGAACTCCTGCTCATCTACTCCATGCTCTGCATCGGCTCTTGCCTTGCCGGGCACGACATGGGGCAGGTGCTCGTCCCCAGCCTCTCCTGGCCCTACGCCCAAGCGAATGCTGCCAACGGTTACGCGGCCCTCTTCCACCGCTTCCTGCCTGCGTGGGTGATGGTTTCCGACACGGACGCGACTAAGACCTACTACCTGGGCAACAGCACCCTCTATACGGCTCAGCACCTGCACGCCTGGATCGGGCCGGCCCTGATCTGGACCGGCTTCGTCGTCGTGCTGCTCTTCACCATGCAGTGCCTCAACGTGCTGATCCGCAAGCAGTGGACTGATAACGAGCGCCTGTCTTATCCGCTCGCTCGAATCCCGCTACAAATCACTGACCTGCAGCCCAGCGGGCGCGGCCGGGTCGGGCAGGGTCTCACCAAAAACCGGCTGTTCTGGCTCGGGTTCGCCCTGGCCGCGTCCATAGACGCCGTCAACTCCCTGAACTACTACTTCCCCAACATCCACCCAATCGGGACGCCCGGCAACGGCCAGAGTTCTTTGGACCTGGCACAGTTCTTCACCGACAAGCCGTGGAACGCCATCGGCTGGACGCCCGCCGCCTTCTACCCATTTCTTGTTGGCATCGGGATGCTGATGCCGATGGACTTTCTGTTCTCGTCCTGGTTCTTTTATCTTGTCTGGAAGCTGGAAGCCGTGTACACGGTGGTCGGGGCCTTTGACGCTGACCCGCGTATGCCGTACGCCAACTACCAGGCCTTTGGCGCGTATTTTCTGTTTCTCGTCTCGACGTTATGGCTCAGCCGGACCTACTTCACCCAGATCGTCCGGTGCGCCCTGGGCCGGAGCAGCGAGATAGACGACCGAGATGAGCCGCTGCGCTACCGGGGGGCATTTCTGGGCTTGGCCGGGGGGATTGCCGCGCTGACCGTTTTCGCCATGACATTGGGGCTGGCCTGGTGGCTGGCGCTGCTGTTCTTTGTCATCTACCTTGCCCTGGCGCTCGCCATCACGCGGATGCGGGCGGAACTGGGGACGCCGGTCCACGACCTGCACTTCACCGGTCCGGACTGGTTCTTGACCGATCTGCTCGGGCCTCGCGCCATCGGGCCGCCTGGCCTGGCCGTGTTCAGCCTGTTCTTCTGGTTCAACCGGGCTTACCGCGCCCACCCGATGCCGCACCAGCTAGAGGCGTTCTACCTGGCCGACCAGTCTGGGGTGCGTCGCGAGATGCGGGGCTGGTTCTGGGTCCTGATCCTGGCCGGCGGGGCGGGCATGCTGGCCGCCTTCTGGGCGATGCTGCACTGCGGCTACCAGTACGGGGCGCTGGCCCATCAGGCCGGGACGTTCGGCCCGGAGGGCTGGGACCGTTACGCGGGCTGGCTCAAGCAGCCGAAACCCGCCAACGGCCACGTGGCCGCCGCCATCGTCGTCGGCGTCCTGGTCGCGGCCTTCCTCCAGGCCATGCGCGTCCGGTTCGCCTGGTGGCCCCTGCACCCATTGGCGTACGCGGTCAGCGGGTCGTGGGAGATGAACCTGCTCTGGATGCCGCTGCTCATCGCCTGGGTCATCAAGAGCCTGCTGCTGCGCTACGGCAGCATGAAGACCTATTTGAACGCCTTGCCGTTCTTCTACGGCCTGATACTCGGCCAGTTCATCCCCGGCAGCCTGCTGAACATATGGGGGATCGTGACGGAGAACCCAACGTACCAATTCTGGCAGTAGGTGGTCGCGTCTCAATCATGCTGGCTATGGGAGAAGGGCGAACACAGACAAGGGCGAACACAGACAAGGGCGAACACAGACAAGGGCGAACACAGACAAGGGCGAACAC
>JAYTRQ010000469.1:0-4406 GCA_043746125.1 Armatimonadota bacterium
CCCATCGTCTGGATTTTGGATGCTTTGTCCGCCTGAGACAGCGTCGCCTCCGCGCTCACGACCTGCATCTTTGACCGTGCCGCAAGCGTGGCCTGCTGGATCTGTTGCTGCGTCGTCTTGGAGAGCGATTTCTGTAACTGCTCCCCGACCCTCTTCGCCTCGGTCGCCCGTGCCATCGCCACCTGGTGCGTTCGCTCCGCCCTCGCCCGCAGGGCAGGCGGCAACGTCGCGAGCAGAGCGGTCTGCCGGACCTGCATCAGTGCCTCAAACCGGGCCTGTTTCTGCTTGTCGGTCAATTTCGTGTTGGTCCGCAGTGCCAAGACTTCTTGACGGACTGTGTCATCAATAGCCCGCTGCTTCAGTGCCAGCTCTCGCTGGGCAGGCGTCAGGATTGCCAGGGCGTCTCTGTCGGCCATCTGCGCCAGAGCCATGGCCTTCGTCCGTTTCTGGGCCTCGGAGAGCTTCGGATCGGCTTGCAGGGCCATGAGGGCTTTCTGGAACTTGGCCCGTCCGGTCTCCATCCGTACCTTCTGTGCGGCGCTTAAATCGAAGCCACCGGCCGCCCCCATCGTCGTCGGTGCGGTGAACGCCGGTCCCGTTGGGGACAGCATCAAGAGGGAAACGGCAGCCAGCGGGACTGCAAGCCAAGTGCGGCGTGGGTGTGTCAGCGTCATCAGTGTCCTTCCGAGCGGGCTAGGGGCGGCTTCGCCTCTTGTGCCATGGTCTACCATTCAAAAACGTAAGGGAAGTCGGGAATGTTCCCGCCTCCCCCAAACGTGCGATGCCGAGATCAGAAAACGCTGACTAAGCGCTCTTCTTGAGGGTGTGGGTGGCGAGCTGCGGGATGAGCCGCAGAAGCCGTTCCGCTGCTATCTGCTCCTCGCCGATGATGACCAGGGCGAGTTGGGCGGTCTCCGTATCGCAGATGGCATCGGCGTAGGCGCTGAGCGAGGTGTATGCGCCGATCTCGAAATGCTCAAACGCGAAGGCCTCAATGGTGTGCTGAGTCTGTTTATCCTCGTGGCTATGGAAGGCGTTGACCAGGCCGCTGGCCTTCGCCAGAACCTCGCTCAGCAGCCCCTTCGTCTCAGGCTTGTCGCCGCCGAGGGCCAGGATGCGGGCTGAAATACGGTCCGCTTGGGACTGGGTGACGGTGATATGCTCGTCCACGGCCTGCTTCAAGGCGGGGTCCGAGGCGAAGGCGGACAGGTCCTTTAGCGAGGCCACGCCGCCGACTTCAGCGGCATAAGAGTCATGCAGGTAGCGTAGCAATTGGGCTTTGGCATCTTCAGCCATTTGTGTTTCTCCGATCGTTTGTTGATCAAGCGGTTTCGCAAGGGCGTACCCAGTTATGTTCTGCCGCGTTATACCCCAAGCTGGCAAGCTCTAATCCTGCCCTAATCCTGCGTATAAACACGCCCTTTCCAGGCATTGCCCCGGCCGGACAGGGCGCGGAACGCCGAATGCAGGGCGATCCCGCTCACCATCACCCAGGCCAAAGGATTTAGCCACGCGTACCAGCCTGAGTCGCGCCCGAACCGCAGCGTTAGGCCGAACCGCACGGCCGCCGCCGCCAGGTATGAGATCAAGGGAAGCCAGGCCCAAGGCATCCCCGTCAGACGCCCTCCGAGAGCGAAGAACGGCGGCAGGATAAGCACGTTCAGCAGGACAAAGAGGACCCACAGCATCAAAGGCAGGTTCTTGGAGAAGGCTGGGAAGAGGTTCTTGGAGAAGCCGGCCCAGAGCTCGGTCAGCCCATGGTACATCCGTACGCCGTACGCCCGCGAGCCGTCTCCGTACCAGAGCGTTTTGCCCCGGCGCTTGACGTGCTGGGCGAACTTGACGTCCTCGGCCAGTTGCTGTTGCACCGCCCGGTGCCCGTCCACGGCGAAATACGTGTCCCGCGTCAGAAACAGGAACGCGCCGTTCGCCGCTGCGAACCACGGGAACGGGGTGAGCCGTATGAAGGGGGTGGGGAGGAAGGCGAAGATGACGAAGTACTGAATAGGGATGAGCAGACGCTCCCAGAAGCCGTCCGTCTGGAGGTCCGGGACGAGGGAAACCACGTCGGCCTTGTGTTCGCGGGCCGCACCGAGGGCCAGCAGCAAGGCGTCCGGCGCGAACGTACAGTCGGCGTCGGTCAGCAGCAGGTACTCGCCCTTTGCCGCCTGGGCCATCTGCCAACAGGCGAAGGGCTTGCCGTACCAGCCGGCGGGCAGCTCCGCCCCGATCAGCACGCGCAGCCGATAATCCTGGTCGCGCAACCGGCATAGGATGGCATAGGTGTCATCGGTCGAGCGGTCGTCTAAGACGATCACTTCAAAGTTGGGGTAGTTCAGGGCCAGAAGGGACCGGACGCAGGCCTCGATGTTGGCCTCCTCGTCCCGCGCCGGCACCAAAACAGACACTAGGGGCAGATCTTCGTCTTGACCGGGAAGGACGGCGCGGGGTTTACGGAAGAACACGAAGTTGAGCAGGGCCGTCCCCACCAGCCCCAGCACCGCCAACGCCACTGCCGCCTGATAAAGATACATTACCGCCATCGCGCAGACAGTATACCCGTACTGCGGCTAAAGCACCCGTCAGAACCCCTGTGGGCTGAACCATTTGTCCGGCGGCGTCTGGGCGAGGTAGAACTGCTCTATCCGCATCGTCTTCACATGGCCGTCCATGAAGGCCACGTTGGTCAGGCCGTTATGCCGGGCGGCGGGTCGGGCGTCATACTGGTCATTGATGACGCCGACGGGATTGGGGACCGTCATCTTGTAGGCGTTCAGGCGCGGCGTCGTCAGGTCGTCCGCCGTACCGACCTCGCCTAGCATCACTGTGTTCGACGATGCCTGGAACGCGGCCAGGGTCAGGGCGGCCGTGAGCGGGACGTTCGTGAAGTCCACAAACGTCTCCTCGTTCAAGCCATAAGAGTTAACTGCGCCCCCGGCATCGTCTGGGCAGACCCGGATGCCCGCGTTCTTGACGTAGGGGTTGACGAGGTCAGGCCACAGCGTACCGTCTCTCTGCTGGGTCGGTGGCAGCGTCTCGTCACTGTCCTGGAGGTACATCGTCACGCCCAGCGCGAGCTGCTTTTCGTTGGACGAGCACGAGGCCCGGCGGGCGTTCTCGCGGATCTTCTGGAAGACGGGGAACAAAATAGCGGCGAGAATCGCGATAATGGCGATCACAACGAGTAGTTCGATGAGGGTAAAACCGCGACGCTTCATTGGGGAGACTCCATGCCTTCAGTCAAGAGACGCAGACGGTGCGCCATAGGTTCCCTGTTCGGGTATTATACCCGCACGATACGATGTAGGAGGCACCCATGCAAAAGACACTCGCCCTTTCCGCCGCCCTGGCCCTGGGTCTGGCCCTGACCGGCTGCGGCAACACGCTCAGCGGAGCGAAGCAGGACGCCGCGACCGACACGCAGAAGAGCCAGCAGGCGGCGGCCGACGCCACACAAGCCGCCAAAGCCGAAGCTCAGAAGGCGGGACAGGCCACCAAAGACGCCGCCCAGAAGGTGGGCGCGGCCGTCGCAACCGCACCCGCCGATGCCGAAGCGAACACCGTCGTACGCCCGGCCGTCAAAACGGCCATCATCCGCGACGTCATCCTGAACAACCCGAGCAACCTGATTGACGTCAACGCCGGCGCCCACGGCATCACGCTGACCGGCCACGTGGCCGACGCCTCCATGAAGCAGAGGGCCACCGAAGACGCCAACGCGGTCCTCCAGAAGCACCCCGGCTACACGCTGACCAACGACCTGACTGTGGCAGGGCAGTAAGGGCCGCCGATGACCTGCCTGCTCCTGCCCGGCCGTCAGAGAGTCCATACCCGCTTTCAGGATAGAGTATCTGAACTGAACATTGGGTCTGGACCTGACGAGCCTCCCGGAAATGATCGGCCCGGCGCTGCCGGGCCGGCTCTCCGATCTCGTCTTCGCCGTCACCTCCTGCAACAAGAGCAACAGCCGCTACAACCCGCTGCCGTTTGAGACAAGGGCTGTTTTGGTCTACGAGTTCGCGCGGCGTCTACGCCGACCGTCATCGGCGCGTACCGGTCTCTGGGCTCCCCCGTCCTGCCCGGCGAGTACGACGTCGAGGCACAGAGGTTGACGGCCCCCGTCCCAGCCGACGTCGTGTGGCAGGTGGGAGAGGGGACGCTGGCGTCGGAACAGACTCCCCTGAGCAACAGCGCCCACTCGGTCTTCCGCTCCTTTCCCGATGCCGTCGCCCAGATACGGCGTCTCTACCACGACCCCATCCTGACCGAGCAGGGCGACCTCACCGAGACGTGGGATTACGTCACCCACACGCGGGCGATGGCCGAGGCCGTGGACCTCAAGTACACCGAGATCAAGCTGTTCCTGAAGCCGGGCAAGATCGTAGACGAGGGGTGCGCGGATGGGG
>JAYTRQ010000470.1:0-13313 GCA_043746125.1 Armatimonadota bacterium
CAACCGACTAAAACAACCGACTAAAAACAAGGATAGCAAGGAGACATAATCCACCTTAAAAGAGACCGATTTACTGTCTTGACAAATAGGACCACTATAACCTTAGTCGCCGGGGGTTGCTGAACGGGAAGCGCCTGTGTCTGGTTTGGCGCGAAATCGTCCATGTCAAGTCTGGCAGGGCCAACCTTGACGTCAATCGGCTGCTTCGGCCCCTTCAGGTAGACGGTGCATCGAGGACAAACTTTGTCGAACACGGACATCACGTAGCCGCACTGTGGGCACTGCATATTAGTCTGCTCCTCTGCGCCTCGCCTTTTGCAAGTGCGATGTCATTAAGGTCACTCAGAATATCGTAATGGTCTCCGGGTCCAAATAGCTTTAGCGGGTGACAAGCGGGGTTATCAACAGGGGCAGAAAAGGTTTTGGAAAGGGGATAGACACTAAAGCGTCAGACGGAGGAGGGAGGTGGACACTTCCGAGGGTGAATTTGCCGGTTCACCCTCGGGATAGAATGGACAGTACAAGATTCGAACTTGTGACCACCTCGATGTCAACGAGGTACGCTACCACTGCGCCAACTGTCCTTGTGGACCCGCTCATTTTACCGCGATTTCCCGCGTTTGTCTATGGGTCGGGCTGACTTTTTTCCGGTTCCGCCCCCGCCATCTCACGCAGGCGGTGCCGGGCGGAGAGGAAGGCGGCGACGCAGTCCGGATCCCACTGAGTCCCCGCGCCTTCGGACAGGAAGCCCAGCGCCTTCGCCTCAGGATGGCCTTTGCGGTAGGGCCGGTCGGTCGTCATGGCGCTGAAGGCGTCGGCGACGGCCATCAACCGGGCGCTGAAGGGAATCTCCAAACCTTTCAGGCTGCCGGGGTAGCCTTCGCCATCCCACCGCTCGTGATGGTGGCGGATGGCGTCCAGAGTCACCGCCAGGCCTGGTACGGCGGCGACGATGACCGCGCCCATGACGGGGTGGTGCTTGATGATCTCGACTTCCTCCTCGGAGAGCGATGAGGGCTTGCGGAGCACGAAGTCGGGGACGCCGATCTTGCCGACGTCATGGAGCAGGGCGGCAGTCGCCAAATCCTCCTGGGCCTGGGCATCTAAGCCCATCTCGCGGGCGATCTGGAGGCTGTAGGTCATCACGTCTTCGGAATGGCGTCGCGTATAGCGGTCCTTGTTGTTGACGGCCGTGACCAGGGCGTCCAGCATGGAGAAGCCCTCCACGGAGGCGTTGAGAGATTCCCGCAGGACTTCGGCCTCGTCCGTGTCTTCCGCACCGGTTTTGGCACGCATCAGGCGCGAGTCGGCCAGTTCCAGGGCCGCCAGCCGCCCCGGCTCGTCGTCTGGGAATACGGAGAGGCCTAGGGACATGCTGAGGGGAATGTCGGTTTGGCTGCCGGCGGGTCGGTAGACCGCCTCTTCCAGACGCAGGCGCAGGCGTTCCGCTAGGGCGGGGGCCTCAGCCCGGCTCGTGCCCGGCATGAGTAGGGCGAACTCGTCGCCGCCGTAGCGGGCCAGGGTGTCATAGGAGCGGCAGCAGCTTTTCAGGACGCCCGCCACCTCCCGCAGAACCTCGTCGCCGACCAGGTGCCCGTAGGCGTCGTTGAAGAACTTGAAGTTGTCCAGATCCAGCACGGCGATGGCGAGCGGCGCGTTCTGACGCAGAGCGCGGTCCGCCTCCTCTTCCAAACGCTTGTGGAAGGATCGGTGGTTCAGAAGCCCCGTCAGAGGGTCGTGGTCGGCCTGTTCCAGAGCCTCGGCTAGAAGCCGTTCCCGCTCCACTTCCAGAGCCTTGCGCTCCCCGATCTCTGTCTGGAGATCCTGGTTGGCTCTGGCAAGATCGGCCGTCCGCTCCTGGACGCGCACTTCCAGAGACCCTTTGGCCTGCCGGAGCGCCTCCTGGCCCTGCTTGAGCTGCGTGATGTCCCGGAAGGTGACGACGATGCCGTGGATCTCCGGCTCGGCGAGCAGATTCAGCAGGACGACGTCACAGGACCGCCACGTCCCGTTCCGGTGCTGGACCGACACTTCGAGGGTGAAGTTCTTGCCGGCACGAGCGCGCGTCTGCTGGAAGACTTCGCCGAAGGCCGCCTGCTCATCCGGGGAGATCAATTCCAACAATCGCCGCCCGGTCAGCACCTCGGAGGGGTACCCCCACATCCGCCGCACGGCAGGGCTGACGTAAACGGCTGTGCCGTCTTCCACCAGGATCGCCACGACCTCAGAGGCGTTCTGGACGAGTGACCGGAACCGCTTCTCGCTGTGCCGCAGGATCTCGTTGTCACTGGTCAGGTGGGCGACGTCACTGCGGCCCGGCGCAAACTGCCGGAAGCAGAGGCACAGGCAGAGGATGGCCGCAAGCGACCCTAGCCCCGTGACCATCTCGGTGACCCGGTGGCGAGAGGTGGCGCGGTGGTCGTACTCCTCGGCGGCGTCCTGGACCGACTGGCGGTAGACCAGCCAGGCGGCTCGGGTCTGGCTCGCCTCCACGCTGCGGGCTAGCCCGGCCTGGCGGGCCGCCAAAGCCTGTTGTTCCTTGTTCTCCCCTTGCTGGTAGTGCTGAAAGGCCCGCTGTACGTGTGCGAGGGAAGGGCTGTCGGGATCACGCAGTCTGACGGCCTGTAGGGCGGCGGCTTCACGCCGCGCCGTCTCAGTCCAGGCCTTGCGCTCCCCCGTGTCGGCAGTTCCTGTCAGGCCACGCTGCTGCTCGGCCCGGCTCTGGTCCGCCGCATCCAGGGCCGTCAAGAGAGCCAGCCCCGTCTGCCGATAGGTGTCCGCCTGGCGCTGGAGACGCACGATCCCCCCGGCTAGGGTCAGCGAAACCAGAATGCCCAATGCGAGCACGCACCAGGCGGGGAGAAAGCGACCGCGGTCGGTTCCTGATCCCGACACGTCAAATACGTTTTGTTCCACGAGCAAAAATCCTGACTCGGTTTGGCAACTTGAGGGGCCGCCTCCTCAACCGGCGAGGGAGCGGCATAGCCAGATTGTCGGCATAAACGCTGGGTTTATACAGGCCGCTCCCGCCGTCTGCCGCCGGTCCCGCTCATGCCCGATGGCGTCTGGGGCGAAACTGGCACATTTGCTGTTGGAGGCCGCGTGGCGGGGGGCTATAATGAGCGCAGAAGGAATACGCGAGACAGGGGAAACGAGCCGTGAGTGGAGAAGAAACGCAGGAAGAAACGTGGACGCAGGCGGAATTGATCCTGCTGATGCTGGCGCGGGAGCTGGAGTGGGCGGAGGCATACGCTAAGGATCACGCGGACTGCCGCATGGGCTTGGTCTATCTAGACTTCCTGCACTGGGAAATGATCATGGCGCAGGGCGAAGCCTAAACTCACAAAAACACTCAGGGCGGCGTGCGCCGCCCCAAGCGCGTCGGCCAGGCTTAGGCGCTCTCGCCACCCTTAACGAGACCCAGCTCGCTGGAGTTGAAGAACGTGCCTAGTGACAGAAACGTCGGTGCCCACAGGCCGATGAAGATCCCGGTGTCCTTCTTGCCCGTCGCATACATGTAGATCGCCGTGATGATAGACACCAGGCTGGCCCCGTAGATCAGGCCTTGTACGTCTTTGTTCATAACACTCTCCGTTTTCTAAGACCCCCTCCGGCCCAAGAGATTCTTGGCATACGAGCGTCAAGGTCCTTATACCCGCCCGCCCGGTTGACAAACCAAAGACGGGAGGGCTATAATGCCTGTGCTCCCTTGCCTCTCCTCAAGAAAGGGTTATGACGCGCTCCAAGTCCTGGATCCTGCCCACCTTGGCCGCTCTGTTGCTGTCATGCCCCGCCGTTCGGGCCGCCCCAATGCGGGACTGGCCTGTCACGACACAGTATGACCATGGCGCGGACGTGCGCGTCGTCCAGTCCCTGCTGGCGGCGCAGGGCTCCCTCGTCGCGGTAGAGAGCTTCTTCGGGCGCAGAACCGAGAAGGCGCTGCGGCAATTCCAGCCCGCCCACTCCTCGCCGCCCGCGGCAAAACGAGCGACCCAACCTGGGAAACTCTGATCGTGCCTTTGCACGTCGGGAGCCGAGGCCCCCGCCGTCAAAGCGGTGCAGATCGAGTTGCGTGACGCGGGCTACGCCGTGGCCGCGGACAGCGTTCTTAGCCCAAGGATGAAGGATGCGACGCAGAAGTTTCAGTCGCGCACCGACCATACGGCCGGCGGCATTACCGGCCCAATACACTGGTATGAACTAGTCAGCGGAAACATATCCGAATCTGAAGGCGATTAATCGCGGTCCCTAGGGGACGCACCCAAATCCAATGGACAGTCACAGTCCCTTACGCAACTTGACGTATGAGCCAGCCCGCGCCGCGCGACACCCGCAGCGTGGGGACGATGCCGCCCCCGGCGTCGCCCCCGCCGGCCGCCCCCGCGCCCGACAGGGAGCCGAACACGGCCCCGTCGCGGCGGCCCCTTTGGCTCGTCCTGCTCTCTGTCCTCGGTCCGGGTGTCATCGCCGCGGCTGCGGGTAATGATGCCGGGGGCATCACCACCTACTCCCAGGCGGGGGCGAAATACGGCCTTTCCCTCCTGTGGAGCATCGCCGTGGTCACGGTCGGCCTGATCGTCGTCCAGGAGATGTGCGCCCGCATGGGGGCTGTCACGGGCAAGGGCCTGGCCGCCCTGATCCGCGAGAACTTCGGCGTCCGGGTGACGTTCTTCGCCATGACCGTTCTGCTGATCGCGAACTTCGCGACCACAGTCTCCGAGTTCGCCGGCATTGCCGCCGTCGGCGAGCTTTTCCTCGGACTTCGCGCCCGATATTACGTCATCCCCGCCGCCATCGTTTTGGTGTGGCTCCTCGTTTCGCGCGGCTCGTACCAGAAGGTCGAGCGCGTCCTGCTGGCTGCCTCCGCAGTCTTTGCGACCTACATCATCACAGCCTTCAAGATCGGCGTCCCCTGGAAGCAAGTCGCCCTAAACACGTTCGCGCCCCCTCTGGGCCGGTTGCAGTGGCATGACGCGGGCCTACTGCTCATGGTGATCTCACTCATCGGCACGACCATTGCGCCCTACATGCAGTTCTACCAGCAGTCCGCCGTGCGCGACAAGGGCGTGACCATGCGCGATTACGCTCTGACCCGGTGGGATACCATCGTCGGCTGCCTCCTGTCCAACGTCGTCGCTGGCTTTATCATTGTCGCCTGTGCGGGAACTCTGTTCCTGCACTCCGAAACGCAGAACATCGGCAGCGCGTCGGCCGCCGCCCTCGCGCTGGAGCCGCTGGCCGGCGTGTTCGTCGCTAAGGGCCTGTTCGCTTTCGGCCTGCTCAACGCCTCGCTGATGGCGGCCGTGATCGTTCCCCTCTCCACGGCCTACGCCGTCACCGAGTCACTGGGCTGGGAGTCAGGCCTGGGGCGGCGTATCCGCGAGCTGCCTTTGTTTTACGCGACCTATGGCCTCCTGATTCTGTTCAGCGGCCTGGTGATTCTGTTGTCCTCCTCCAACCTCATTAGTATCATCATCCAGGCCCAGGTCGTCAACTGCGCCCTGCTGCCCATCGAACTGATTTTAATGCTGATCTTGATCAACCGGCGGCGCATCATGGGCAAGTACCGCAATACGGTTTGGGACAATTGCGTGGCCTGGGCGACGACCGTAATCGCGGGCGGCCTGGCCTTTTATTACTTCGCTCAGCAGATCTGGTCGGTTCTCCATTCCCATGCCTAACAAGAGCCACAACTTAGCCGCCGCTCTTCTTGGGGCGCTGCGGAAGCCGATGGGGTCTGGTGGGGACGTCGGCCTGACCGCCGCTCTGGTGGGCCGCCATCCGGCCGAGATCGTGGCGGCGATGGAGGAACTCACGCCCCCGGAGGCGCTGGCCGTCTTCAACTGGTTGGATAACGAGCGGGCCGCCGAAGTCCTGGACGAGCTGGATCCGGAGACGGTGCGCTATCTGACCCTGAACGCCTCGCCGGGCCGCGTCGCTGAGATGCTGGACCGCCTGCCGATGGACGACGCCGCCGAGGTCGTCTCCGAGGCGGACCCGCACGTCGCCCGCACCCTCCTCCGTGAGCTGACTGTACTTGCCCCCGAAGACGCCGCCGAGGTGGAGCGGCTGCTGTCCTACCCGGATGACTCGGCGGGTCGGCTGATGACCGATAAGTTCGCGTCCGTCTCGCCGGACACGGGCGCGAATGCGGTGCTGGAGTACCTGCGGGCCAACGCCGATACTTTAGAGACCATCAACGAGGTCTACGTGCTGGATGAGGCCGGGCGGCTGCTCGGCGTTACCACGATTCGGAGTATCCTGACCGCCCCCGCCGCGCAGCAGATCTCTGAGTTTATGATGCCCGGCCTAGCCCACGTTTTCTTGGAGACCGACCAGCGGGAGGCGGCCCAGCTGATCGCCCGGTACGACCTGCTGACACTGCCCGTCGTCAGCACTGCTGGACAGATGCTGGGGATCGTCACCATTGACGACACGATTGACGTCCTGGTGGAAGCCTTCAACGACGACTACTTGCGGTCGGTAGGTTCGGACGCCGAGGAGCTGGAACGCAAGACGCCCGCTCAGGTCGCCCGCCTGCGGATGCCGTGGATCATGGCCACCATGTTAATCGAGCTGCTGGCCGGCGTCGTCATCAACGGCTTCCGCACGACCCTGACCAAGTTTATCCTACTGGCGAGCTTCATGCCCATCATCTCGGCCATCAGTGGGAACACGGGGCTTCAGTCGGCCGCCATTATCATCCGGGGGCTGTCTTCGGGGCAGGTGCAGTTGTCGGGCTGGCGGCGCGCCCTCGCCCGGCAGTCCGCGACCTCCGCGATTCTGGGCGGGGCCTGTGCCCTGGTGCTGGGCGTGATCGCCGCCATCTGGGCGCACGGTTGGGCTTTCGGGCTGGTCGTCTTTCTGGGGATGTTCCTCGCCGTCAACATCGCCGGCATCGTCGGCACGATCGTGCCGCTGTTGTCCAAGCGGGCCGGCTTCGACCCAGCCTTGACGGCCGGGCCGTTCGAGACCGCGTTTCAGGACGTCGTCGGTATCAGCATCTTTCTGGGCCTGGCGACCGTCTTGCTGCGGTGGCTGGGGTAGGTATGTTTTGGAGGGAGCGTAATGGCGTATAAGATCCTGGTTGTGGATGATGAGCCGACTATCGTGCGGCTGATGGAGTTCATTCTCGCCCGGCAGGGCCACGAGATGTTGGTGGCTGTTAACGGGGAAGAGGCCCTGGAGAAGATCCAACTCCATAAGCCCGACTTGGTGCTACTGGATATTATGATGCCGCGCATTGACGGTTACGAAGTCGCCCGACGGATCCGGGCGAACGAGGAAACGGCGGGCCTGCCCATCATCATGCTGTCGGCGAAAGCGCAAGAGGCGGACATCCGCAAAGGTATGGAGGTGGGCGTGAACGAGTACATCACCAAGCCGTTCAGCCCGGATCAACTGGTCCACGTCGTCAGCGACTATCTGAGCCGACGGGGAAAAGAATAGCGTTGGAAGGGTAGGGTAACGATGCAGGAGATCGCAGCGGGCGTGGGCGTCCTGCCCGTCACGATTGTGAACACGTACTTTACCGGAGCACCCGGCCAGCCCTGGTTTCTCGTGGACACCGGCACGCCAAGAGGCATGGGCAAGATCCAGGGCGTGGCCGAGGCGCGTTACGGGCAAGGCGCGAGGCCTCAGGCGATCCTTCTGACGCATGGGCACCCAGATCACAGTGGCAATGCGGCCGCCCTCTCGGACTTCTGGAACGTCCCAATCTACGCTCATCGCCTGGAACTCCCGTTCATCCAGGGCAAGTCCAAGTATCCCCCAAACGACCACGTCGGCATTGGCGAGATAGACGATGTTCTCTGCGCCCGCGAGCGGCTGCCCGACGGCCAGCTTCGGGTGTGTCGGCCACGCGTAAGTAGGCTTTCAAACGGCAGGCGTCGTGCGAACCACCCGGCGCGTACCGCCTGCCCTCCTCGGAGGCCGAGACGTCTCCGTCCTTGACGCTCCGGCTGTTCCACCCTCCCGCCTAGTTGTAGTCCCAGACGTAGACGCCGCTGCCGGAAATGGTCTCGCCCCAGCCGGACCCGTCAATCAGCTTACGCGGTGTCCGCCCCGCCGCCGCCTGCGAAGAGGACGCCATGGCGTCTACGGGCGTGATGAACGCGCCCAGCGTTTGGGTGGGGGTGTCAGCGCGGGCAGAAGCCGCGAGAAGGCCGCTCAGGACAAGCAGACGGGAGAAGCGTATGGGAGAAGCGTATGGGAAAGCCCTTTCAGGAGAACGAGACGCCTTCGCCCGCAATGGCCTCGCCCAAGCGATAGGCCGTCTCGCCGGACGCCCGTAGCCGCGCCTGGACGTCTTCCGCCGCGTCAGGAGCCGTGATCAGCACGAAGCCGATGCCCATGTTGAACACGCGGAACATCTCGGACTCGGCCACGCCACCCTTTTCCTGGATCAGCCGAAACAGGGGCGGTACGTCCCAGGTGCTCTTGTTGATTCGGACGCCGACGCCGGGGGGCAGGACGCGCGGGACGTTGTCAATAAGCCCGCCACCCGTGATATGAGCCATCGCTTTGATGGGGGTGGGGGACAGGTCCAGCAGCGGAAGGACGGCCGGGGCGTAGCCGCGGTGCGGCCAGAGCAGGGCATCAGCGAGCGTCACCCCGCCCAGTTCCGGCATGGGCGCGTCCAGCGGCATTCCGGCGTCTTCCAGCAGCGCCTGACGCGCCAGAGAGTAGCCGTTTGTGTGCAGTCCGTCCGAGGCTAGGCCGATTACCACGTCGCCGGGCCGGACATTCGCCCCGCCCACGATTTTTGCCCGCTCCACCAGGCCTACGATGCAGCCGGCCAGGTCGTACTCGCCCGACCCGTACAGGCCAGGCATCTCCGCTGTCTCGCCGCCGATTAGAGCGCACCCGGCCTCACGGCAACCTTGCGCCAGGCCCTTGACCACCTCGGCGGCCACATGCGGCTCCAATTTGCCCGTCCCGAAGTAGTCGAGAAAGAACAGCGGGCGGGCACCCTGGACCAGAATGTCGTTGACGCAGTGCGATACCAAGTCCCGGCCGATTGTATCGTGCCGTCCCGTGGCGAACGCGATTTTGAGCTTGGTACCCACCCCGTCAATGCTAGACACGAGGACCGGGTCCTCCAGCCTGCCCAGTGACGACAGGGCGAACATGCCGCCGAAGCTGCCGACGTCGGCCAGGACGCCCGGCGTTAGCGTCGTTTTGACGTGTGCCTTCATGCGCCCCACAGCGTCCGTCGCCGCATCAATGTCCACGCCCGCACGGGCGTAGGCGCTGCTATTGTCTAAGTTACTCATGGTCGTTGGTCAGCGTGGCTCAGGCAGGTAATCCACGAATTTGTTCGGCCGCGCCAGAACTGCTGTCAGAGAAATGGCAGGAAACGGAACGTTGTTTGGGTGCGTTAAGTAGTTTCGGTAGCGGCGGACGTCTTGGACACGGCCTCTCAGCGCAGCAGAGATGGCTGGCGTTTGACGCTGTGAGACCCGGTCTATGAGTCAGACGGCGCGGGTGTCTTCAGGAAGTGCAATGCCGGGATGATGCTCCGCCAGATGCTCTTTTAAAAGCCCCTCAAACGTGCTGAACAGCCGGAGCAGGTAGACCGCCCCCAAATTCTCGACGGCGCGAAACAAGTCAGGCAGGCCATACTTCTCGGCACGGAGGAAGATGCTCTGACTCTGCCAGTTCTGCTTGACGTAGTCCAGTGCGTCCTTGGCGGCATCAAACTCCCGGACCACCCCGATCATGCGACGGACGTGGACCTTACTCATCCGCTCGGAGCAAGTCCTTCGCCAGCGTGACAAAGGTCTCCACGTTCCACGGGCGGCGGAGTGGAATGGCAGCGTCCGTCCAAATTTCCCAGTCACCGTTTTCAGCGCTAGGTCGCAGCCAGACACGATAAAAGGCTGGCCAAGCGTAAAGTTTGGGGCTGAGTACTGTGTATGGCTGCGGGTTGGGCAGTTCTGGCATCAGGCGGCCCTCCGGGGCCTGAATGACGAGGGTCGGCGGGTAGTAGTAGCCCTCAAGCACCCGCGCTTTCTCCGTCTGAACTTCCCACCCTTCTTCGCGCGACCAAGCTGTGACTCGATCGGCAAGACGCTGAGTGGCTTCCATCCACTCTGCGTTTGTAAGGGCTTTTTGTTTGCGCGTCGCTTGTAGGGCGGGCATGCCGCTATTATAGCACGAACGCCCAGTTTAGTCGCCGTCCAAAGCCCATTGTGGCTGGATGTCCTGCACAACCCCGAGGTTCTGCAAAACGCGGGCGACGACCGTGTCTACAAGGTCCTCCACGGTTTTCGGCTGGTGGTAAAAGGCGGGCATGGCGGGCAGGACGATCGCGCCGGCCTCGGTGACCGCGACCATGTTACGGAGCTGGATGAGGTTCAGGGGGGTGTCGCGGGCTACCAGAATAAGCTTGCGGCGCTCCTTGAGGCAGACGTCGGCGGCGCGGGTCGTCAGGTCGTTGGAGATGCCGTGGGCGATGCGGCCCAATGTCCCCATCGAACAGGGGATGACGACCATACCCTCGTGGATGAATGAGCCGGAGGCGGGAGGCGTGAAATAGTTCTGGCTGTCCAGAAAATGGACGTTATCATACGCCGCGTCCGCGCCTAGATAATCCTGGGCGTTGAACGGCGCGGCGAGATGCCCGCCGGTCTCGGTCTCGAAGACGGCAGGTGCATTACCCGAGAGCATGACGTAGACGTCGTCGTAGTGGCGGGCGGCCTGACGCAGAAAGCGGACCGCGTAGAGGGCACCGCTCGCGCCCGTGACGGCGACGACCAGGCGGCGGGGGGGTGGCATTGGATTGTGTCAGTTCTAAAGCGCGTTTGTAAATCGTCGTCGCAGCGGATACGGATATTGACCCGCTCGCGCCCGGTTATTGTGGCTTCTGTCAAGACTTCGTTGAGAATAAGGCCGATCCCAAACGGTGTGAGGGCGTGGGCGAGGAGGCCAGGAATGCCCATGCGGAGAGCGGCGGTGCTGGCGAGGAGGAGGCTGCCGCCCGTCCAAACTTCGGGGCTTGCCAGGGACTTTTTCCAGTTCGCGTTGGGAGAAACCTCTTTGCCTAAAGGAGATGACGTCGGGAGAAGTGCGGCTCTGCGACTCCATTATACGGCACTTTTACCAAAATCGGCAAGTCCCAGCGCGAAGCGCAGTGGAGGCTGATTCTCATCTGATGAGAATTCCCAAAGATGCTGTGCAGACTCAGCCCATACGGCTTGCACGGCCGCGCCAAACGTGATACAATGCCTGTGTTGTCAGAGCGAGGGTGGTGGTTCCGTTAGCAACCCGTCTGCGGCGTTTCGCCGTGGCTGCCGTGAAGCTCAGTTCACACCACCGGACACCGTCTCTACTCAGCGCGGCACCGGGGTATGTACCGGTATCGCCGTCGCTGAGGAAGCGTGGCCCACCAGCGATAGCGGTGCATACCCCGGTGCCGCGCCTACAGTGGCCGGCGCCGGTCCTATTCCGTCAAGTAGCGACACCGTCCTCGGCTGACAACACTTTTTCTTGGCTTTGTTGCACAAATCGTCACGCCCCTCTCAGCGACCCTCTCCCGGCACTGGAAGTGCCGGTCTACTCGGAGAAAGCCCTTTCGGGGCTGGGAGAGTTTCAGTTTCGGAGGCACTTCCTCTGGGTCGACCGGTGTTTTAACACCGGGCTCGGGAAGACCGAGGGTAGGTGAAGGCCTTTAGGCAACAACGCCCTTTTTCTTCTCTTTCGGCCTGCGCCCGACTTTTGGAGACCCCATGTCCGCCCCCGACCTTGACGCCCTCCCATCCCCTTACCCACCCACGTCCGAGCGGGACCGGACTGCCCTGCGAGACTTCGCGCGAAATGCTCCACTGGCGTACGGGACCTGGGGGGCGCTCAAAAGGCTATACAAAGCCGTCGAGGCTGCGCCCCTGTCTGAACCCACCCTGTTCGGCGCACTCGCCGCCCGCATGGACACCGCTCCACTGGCCTCCGTGCAGGGGGGCAGAGCCTTCCTGAATCTCGGCGATGCGCCTAACCGCACGCAGATCGCGGCTCGGAACGGCCTCCTCTATGCGATGGGCGGCGACCACTGGAGGAACATGGAAGTCGGTATCTACGATCTCAACACCCCTGACCCACTCAAGCCGCGTCTGCTGTCTGCCATCAGCCTGGAACAGTTCAAAAACGTAGAGCAGATGGTCCTGAACGGCTCCCTGCTTTGCCTGGTGCGTTCCCAGCCCAAGCCGAACCTCTCCATTTACGATGTCTCCGACCCGCTCCAGCCCCGGCCGTTGGGGACGTTGCCGGTGAAAGTGGGGGGGCTTCGCGGCTGTGACGGGTCGCCTCTGATGTGCCTGATGGGCACTTCCCAGGGCTGGAGCGGGCTGCAAATCCTGGACGTATCCCGCCCGGATCAGCCCGCCATTCGCGGCGAGGCGAAGATAGAGAACGTGCTGGCGGCGGACTGTGACGGGGAACTGGCGTGCGTCATCGTGGGGCGGGCTGGGCCCAATTGGAACCGCCTGCCGAGCGGCGGCGGGCTACGCATTGTGGACGTGACGCGGCCTGACAGCCCCAAAGTCGTCGGCTCACTTGACCTCCAAGGTGCCGCTATGGTCACTCTGATTGGACGTCTGGCGCTGGTGGGCATCACCACTTTTGGAAGTCTAGCCGCCGCGATCGGCGTACAGATCGTGGACCTGTCCGACCCGAGCCGCCCGCGTAAACTGGGCTTCTGCCCCCTGCCGGTCCCCCCCGGCGTGGCGCAGGTGCGTGACGGCCTCGTGTTCTGCACCGTCGGCAACCAGGGCCTCCGCGTCCTGGACGTCTCCGACCCGAACGCCCCGCGCGTCGTCGGCACGAGTGGCCCGCTCTACGCCCAGGGCTTTGCGCTTTCGGACCGGACTGCCTATGTGACGACCTACCAGGGCGTCGTGGCTTTGGACGTGACCCGCCCGGCCCGGCTCACCCAGATCGGCCTGCCGCCGAGCGCCAAGACGCTGGCCTACCTGAAGCGCCGTGTCCGGCGCGTCTTGCGGGTACTGGCGAAGAGTGACAGCGACGCCTACGTCCGGCTGGCTTACGAGACCCTGGCCGCCGGGGTGGGGGAGGCGCTGGATCCGGCCCGCCACTGGGCCTCGCTGGATATTTTGTACGGCGCGTCCGACCACTACGCCCAGCGGCGGCACGGGCGCGGTCCGCTCGTGCCCGGTCCGGCCCGTCTGAGACTGCGGACGCGAGAAGAGCGAATGTCGGAGGCGTGGAACCGGCATCCCGAATTCGCCATAGCCCTCCTGTCCAATCCGGGCCTGCCTTGGCAGACGCACGATGCCGCTTTTAAGATGCTCCGGGACACC
>JAYTRQ010000471.1:0-4404 GCA_043746125.1 Armatimonadota bacterium
CAGGCCGTGCGCCACGTCCACGAGCCGCTTCAGGTCTTCGGGTGTCCCAAACCGTGATGAGACGGCGAAGAACGAGCTGACGTGGTAGCCGAACGACCCATAATAGGGGTGCTCCATGACCGCCATCAATTGGATCGCGTTATAGCCTAGGCCCGCGATGCGCGGCAGTATCCGGTCGGTGAACTCCTCGAACGTCCCGACCCGACCCTCCTCCTGCGCCATGCCGGCGTGGGCCTCGTAAATGCGTAGCCCTTCGACAAGAGGGGGAGCATCATTCTGGAACTCGTAGGGGGTGGGGGGCATCCAAAACTGGGCGGCGAAGTCTTCCGTGCTTGGGTCCTGCACGACTCGCCGCGCGTAGGCCGGGATGCGGTCGCGACCGGCGCCCTCCGCCCGCACGTGGACTTTGACGCGGCTGCCGTGGGTCAAGCGGGCCGCGTAGGTGGCGTCGGGCAGGAACAGGCTCCAGACGCCCCACTCGTCGCGCGTCAGCGCGTGGCTCTCGCGGTCCCACCCGTTGAAGTCCCCAGTCAGGGCCAGACCTTCTGCGCCGGGTGCCCACTCCCGGTACCAGATGCCGGGCTGTCCTGCCGACTCGCCGCGCGTCAGGCCAAAATAGCGATGACCCTCGCTGACAGGGCCGAGCAGCCCGCCGCTGCCTTCAATGACCGCGTGGAGGTGGACGTAATGGGACTGACGCCGCCGCAACTGGTCAGCGTAGGGGGCGAGCCAGGGGTCAAGGGCGAGGAGACCGAGCGGTTGGTCATTTTGCATGGGGGTATTGTACCCGCCCAACCACCCTGTCCGTTTAGGGTGCGGCGGCCCTGGTTAAAACAGGCGTAAGAGGGACAGCACCATGACTACCGTGCGCGAAGAAACCTACCGGCTGATGCGCGAACTGGGTCTGACCACCGTGTTCGGCAACCCCGGCTCGACTGAGGAGACTTTCCTGCAAGACTTCCCCGACGACTTTACCTACGTGCTGGGCTTGCAGGAGGCCAGCGTCGTGGCGATGGCGGACGGCTACGCTCAGGCGACTGGAAGGCCCGCCCTGGTCAACCTGCATACCGCTCCAGGCGTCGGCAACGGCATGGGCGGCTTGATTGGGGCGTGGCACAATAAGACGCCCTTGATCGTCACGGCCGGCCAGCAGACGCGCGAGATGCTGCTTCTGGAACCCTGGCTGACAAACTTGGACGCGACCGAGCTGCCCAAGCCCTACGTCAAGTGGAGCTGCGAGACGGCCCGCGCTGAGGATGCCCCCGCCGCCCTGATGCGAGCCTACGCGACCGCGCTCCAGCCGCCGAGCGGCCCTGTCTTCCTGTCGCTGCCGATGGACGACTGGGAAAAACCCGCTCTGCGCGAGACTCCCGCCCGGCAGGTCAGCCGCCGCACTGCGCCTGACCCGGATACGCTCCGAGACGCCGCTGCCCTGCTGTCGGCCGCGCGAAACCCGGCCCTGGTCTTCGGCGCGGGCGTGGATCGCAGCAGGGGCTGGGCCGACGCCGTCCGCTTGGCCGAGAAGCTGCGTGCGCCGGTCTATTCCCCGCCCGCCTCGGAGCGGGGGGGCTTCCCCGAAGACCATCCGCAGTTTATGGGGGCGCTCCCTTTCGCCATCAAGCCGCTGGGGGAGAAACTCAAGGGCCATGACGTCGTCCTGGTCGTCGGCGCCCCCGTGTTCCGTTACTACCCCTACGTGCCTGGCGAGTACCTGCCCGCCGGGACGCGATTAGTCCATGTCACCGACGACCCAAACGAGGCGGCCCGCGCCCCGGTCGGCGACGCCATCCTAGGCGACCCCGCGCTGGCCTGTTCGCAACTGGCCGACGCCATCACGGCCTTGGACCGCTCCCTACCTGCCCCAACGCCGACCCTGCCAGCCCCCGCCCCCGACACGCCGATGACGGCGGATTACCTATTCCACGTGCTCGCTCGAACAAAGCCGGAGGGCGCGGTGCTGGTGCAGGAGTCGCCCTCCAACATGAAACCGTTCCATGCCCGGCTGCCGACCACGCGGCCCGCCTCCTACTACAGCATGGCGAGTGGTGGCCTTGGCTTCGGGCTGCCCGCCGCCGTCGGCATCGCCCTGGCCGAGCGGCAGGCCGGCCGCTACCGTAAGGTGATCGCCGTCATCGGCGACGGCTCGTTCCAGTACTCCGTTCAGGCATTGTGGACGGCGGCCCAGCACAAGCTGCCGGTTCTGTTCGTCGTGCCGCGCAACACTGAATACGCGATCTTGAAATCGTTCGCCGAGCTGGGCAAGACGCGCGGCGTACCCGGCCTGGACTTGCCTGGCCTGGATATCGTCTCGCTGGCAACAGGCTACGGCTGTGACGCCCGTCGGGTGGAGCAGCCGGAGGAACTGACGGAGGCGCTCAGGGCGGGGATGGCGGCGGACGTGCCGACCGTGCTGGAAGTCGCTATTTCGCCGGAAGTGCCGCCGCTGCTCGGCTGACGGCCTGCAAGAACTCCGGGTCGTCCCGAACGTCGGCGAACTCAGGGCGTTTCGCGAACAGGGAGGTCATGTCTCGGTCGTCATCGGCGCGGGCTTCCCGGAGCAGTGCGAGGGTACGAGGCCGGTCCCGCGTCACCGACCAGACCGTGGCGGCGTATAGAAGCCAGCCCCAGCCGCCGCACTGCCCGCCGCTCGCCGCGTTCGCCGCCCACATCGGCAGCGCCAGGTCGTGCCTACCGCCATCCACCAATGGACAGGCTAGGTTGTGGCGTTCTCCGCTCACCCACCCCACGGTCTGTTGGCTCTGGTCATCCAGCAGCGCCGCCATCTCCCCGGCGAGGGCGTTAAATTCTGCTTCGTCTTTTCGGAGGTGAGCCAGACCCATCGCGTGTCCGAGCGCTTTAGACTGGAGTTCGGCCTTCTGCGCTTCGTCCTCCGCCTCCGCCGCCAAGAGGTACATCTGCCGGACGTATAAATGCGACCGGTCCAAATCTCCGGCGGACTCGCAGGCGCACGTCGCCATCCGCAGCATGTAAAAGCGCTGTTTGCGGCTTGCTGGAGTGAGCGGGATCTCTGAGAGTGCGGCGTCAATCTTTGCCAGGTAGTCGCTGTTGCGCCACACGGCTAGGTAGGAGGTGGCAAACTCCCCAGACTGTGCCAGGAAAAGTATCCGAACTTCCTCCCCCAAGTAAACGCCCTCTGCGGCGTCCCCATGCGCCGGGTAGTAAGGCCAGTGTTCGGACAAGCAGGGCGATTTCCCCGGAAGCCAGCGTTCAAACGTCTCATGCGCCAGCACCGCCCCTGCCGCGCTGCCGCTCATCACGATTGCGTTGGCAAGGTGCAGATAAGCCCAGGCGGTCTCCGAGTCGGAAAGTGGCTGAGTCAGACAACGCATCAACAAAGCGGCCAAGACGGGCCATTCCCGCTTCCGCCACAACAGAATGAAGCCGTCTCGTAGGGTCTCGTCATTCAGTGGCGCGTCCTGGCCCAATCGCTCAGACAATGCCCTCTGTCCTTTGTCCAGCAGGCCCCGATCCGCCGTGTGCGGGTCGGCCTTCTCCTGCTGCTGGAATTCGCGCAGCGCCCGCGTCAGGACGTTCTGCGCGAATGCCTCCGTCCTCGAAGGCTTCTCCTGTTCAAGCACACTCTCGGCCATGATCCATAATTCCTTTCGCAGTCGCTTTCGGGCGGCATGAAGCCGGTTCTTCACTGTTGAGGGCGGCAGAGTTAGGAAGGCCGCGATCTCTTTGACGTCGTGACCAGTCAGGTAATACAGCAGGCTCGCTTCCCGCAAAGGGCACGGCAGCGTCTCAATGGCGTCTCGCACCTGGGCCGCTTCGTCCGCTCGCTCGACGACCGCGCCCGGTTGTTGGTCCTGGGGAAGCGTCAATGCCTCGGAGAGCGGCAGGGTGGGGCGGGCCGAGCGGCGGGCACGGTCGCAGAACTTGAAGATGATCCGTCGCAGCCAAGGCCCGAACGCTGCTGGCTCCGAGAGCCGGGGGAGGTCGCGCCACGCCTGTACGAACGCCTCCTGGGCCGCATCCTCGGCGGCAGCCGGATCGTGCAGCACGGTCCGCGCGTACGCAACGGCGGGATTCTGGAACTGGCGTACGAGCGAGTCAAACGCGCGGGCGTCCCCCTGCTGCGCCCGCGTCACCCTGAGAATGAGGTCATTGTCTGCCACGAACGTCCTCCCTACTTCTTAGGCCCCACTTTGCGCAGGTTTGGTTTACGCGGGCGACAAAAAACAGGCGCCAGTGTTCTGGCGCCTGTTGGGCGGTCGCGGAAGCCGGGCACGGCGTCACGGCAGCAAATCCGCCACGCGGATGGCGTAGTCAGGTGCGGCTAGTGGGCGCACTTCGTCATCGGTCGTGAGAGTCGTATCACTCGCGTAGCCGTCTGGCGTCGGCTCGCGGAAGACGTGCAGGAGGCGGCTCGGGATGTCCACG
>JAYTRQ010000472.1:0-4403 GCA_043746125.1 Armatimonadota bacterium
CCGATGCCGGTAACGTAGGCGTTGGTCTCGTGGGTCTGCTTGCTCTTATCCACGACGAAGATGGGCGCATTGGGGATGCCCACCCTCGCGGCCAAGGCCTCAATGTGCGTTCGTAGCGGGCCGGAGGGCAGGGGCGTGAAGGTGTTGAAGCGCGGCTCTACGATGAGGGGCGCGGCGAAGATGCCGAAGGCGATGATCGGGATCAAAGCCGCCCAAAACCACAACGCCCAGCGGCGGGGCGAGCGCTTGATGAGCCAGAACAGCAGCCAGTAGACGGGGATGCTCGTGGCAGCGTCCACGCCGACACCTTTGGCGAGATCGCCCAGCCAGGCCCAAAGGCTCTGCGAGGAGAGTCCGTAGGCGTGGCTCAAGTAGTAGCCGCTGTAGTAGGTAAGAGGCGCGTGGAGGATCAGCAGAACCAGCGTCAGCAGGACGTAATAACCGATGAGGCGAAAGAACGAGAAGCGCAGGGGTTGGACGAAGGTCCGGAGCCGGGCGGAGAGGCCGGACGCGAGGACGCCCCACAGCATGATCAGTTCATAGGCCGTGCCGAGGAAGGCGAGGGCGTTGCGGGTCTGCGCGTAGCGCCGGGCCTGCGGCGTGACGATGGGCGGGCGGACGTCGTCCGTCTGCGGGGCATCCTGCGCCTGAGCCGGAGCCACCTGCCGCACCGGTGTCGGGGCAGGGGCGGCACGCATCAGGGATGCCGTCAGCAGGCAGAGGCCGACGGCCAGAACTCCGAACAGTGTTAACTTGCTAATTCGTCTTCCTCCCAGGCCACGGCGCTGAAGCCGGGACACGCCTCGACGGCCCGCATGATCTCCTGCTTCGTCCCGCCGCAGAACGCCGATTCCGTGGCGGCCAGGGCCATCGCCGGGGAGACACAGCAGCCGGTGACGTAAACGTGCCCCAGCACGCTCCGGTCCAGGATCTCCAGCCAGAAGATCGGCCATTCCTGCCGCAAGAATTGGACGTTCAGAGCGTCATGGATGTTGACGCCGAGGTAACAGCCGTTGTGGGCGAGGCCGCCGCCCGCGAAGTGCCGGAGTACCCGCTGCGCCTGCGCCAGTGTCCTCAGCCCACGCCCGTCGCCACGTGTCTTCTTGTTCTCATAGTATACGATTTTCTTCGGCATCTTGCTCCCGGTCACGCGTGGTTCCCTCCTTTGTCCTCCTTATGTACTCTCCTGAGGGGGCCAAAACCGGAAGAAAGCGCACCGGCGCATTGGGCATCTGGTACAATCAGTCCATGACAACCGAGCCACGAAAACTCGTCTTCGCCCCCCTCGGCGCGGATATGTTCGGAGATGACGTCCTGCTCTTTGAACACGGCGTTTTGTTCGCCCTTCAGACCGCCGTAGAGGCGGCGGGCGGCTTCGGCTACGCGGACATCCATGATGCCCTCGGCGGGGCGGACAAGAAAAGTCATCCGATCCCGCCACTGACCGAGGGTGAGGTCTATACTTTGGCGGCGAAAGCGAACTGCGAGGCCCTGGTTGACGGCCTGCTGTCGTGCGAGCGGGACGCCGAGACAGGGGCCTTGGCGCAGGTGAGGGTCTCGCTGCGCGTCTTCTTCCCCAAAACCGGCGAGTTCGCCGCGCCGGACAGTTTGACGTTCACGGCCTTTGACCCCGAGGCCAAACCGGAAACGCTGGCCTTGGACTATGACCTGTGGATCGCTTTGCAGTACCGCCTGAGCCTGTCGCTGCTGGACGTCCTGGGCGTCAACGCCCCCTGGGACTTCACCACGGACGCCCTGCAAGTCACGCCGTCCTGGCCCGCCTACGCGGCGTTCTTGAAGGGCAAGCGGCTGGCCCGAACGCCCGAGACGAAACTGGGCTATTACGAGCAGGCGGTCAAGCAGGACCCCAACTTCTTCCTGGCGCTGTACAACAGCGCCATGCTGTACAAGACGCAAACGGACTACGCAACCATGCGGAAGCGGCTGGGCCGGGCAGCGGTGCTGACGCAGGACCCACAGGATTTGGGAGACGTCTACTTCGAGATGGGCCTGGCATCCATCTTCCTGGGCGACCCGAAGACGGCCCGCAGCTTCTGGGACAAGGCGCTGGAGTATGCCCCGGACAATCCGGCCCTGTACGTCAACATGGCGGGGACGTACGAGCAGGAGGAGAACTGGCAGGAGGCGACCCGTCTGAACGAAGTGGCCTTGGAGAAGGCCCCGGATTACCACAAGGCATTGGTCAGCCTGGGCCGCCTCCACGCTATGTTCGGGCGTCTGGCCCTCGCCATTCCGCTGTACGAAAGGGCCTTAGAGTTGCAGCCCGACGACGCCCTGCGCCGGTCCGTCCTGGGCGGCTGCTATCTAGCGGATGGGCGGACCGAGGACGCACGGACACAGTTCGAACGGGCGGCTGCGCTGGACCCCGGCAGCGATCCTGGGAAGTACGCGGCGCAGGAGCTAGAGAAACTGGGGCCGGCGGCGAAACCGAGGGGGGAAAGAGAAGACAGGGAAGGTGAGGAGCCGAAGAAGAAGCGGTGGGGGCTTTGGTAGATTCTATCCCGCCCCCCCTGGCCCACTCTTCTGAGCCTCTTTGCGGACACGCTCCACCCGGTTGCGCTCCTTGGAGCGGGCAGGGGGCGTACCCGAAGAGGCCGCCACGTCCGTCGCCGGGTGGGAAGAAACGGCCCGCTTCAGGTGGGCGCGTTTTGCGCTCTCGACCTCCTCAGCGTAGACAGCGGAGACTTCGGCCCCAAGCAGCAGGATCGTCATGGAGTAATACACCCACAAGATAAACGCGATCAGGTTGCCTAGCTCGCCGTACAGCGACTTGTTCGGCTTGAGCAGAAAAACTGACAGCCCTTTTTTCGCGATCTCAAAGGCGATGGCGGCGGTGAAGCCGCCAACGAGGGCGGCCCGCCAGGAGACGGAGGCTGAGGGTGACGGCAGGAACTTAAAGGTCACAGCGTACATCAGTCCGCTGACGAAGACCGCGCCAAGTTCGATCAGGCCCGAGATAGCCGCGCCCTCAAAGGGAACGAGGTGGGCGAATTGGCTGTCCGAAAACCTGGTGGAAAGGGCGGTCACGGCGAGGGACAGGACCAGCAGAATGCCGGTGCCGACGAGGAGGCCGAGCGCGACCCCCCGCAGGACGAACCAATTCCGCTTCTCCGTTGTCTGCCAGGCGGCGTTCATCGCGGTCGAGCCATTGATGAAGATCTGGATAGAGGCCCAGACGACAGCGGCCAAGCCGATAGCTCCGGCCACGCCATGCCCCGTCAGCAGCTTCAGCAGCGTCGGCCCCGCTTGAGTGCCCTCTTCGTCGGCGGCGATGCCCGCCCGCCACATCAGGCGCGTGACCTCCTTGCCCGCCGCGCCCGGCAGCACCTGCGAGGACAGCAGACCCTCGATCTTTTGCAGGGCATCATCGGGCCGGTGCGCGAAGAACAGCCCTAGTCCCCACAGGCCGACCAGAAGGAGGGGCACAATCGCCAGTACTAGAAAGAAAGCCAGGCCCGCCGCCAATAGGCCGCCGTTGTCTTTGCCGAAGCGCTCGAAGACGTCAAAAGTGAACTTGATGACAAAGATGCGCTTGAGACGTGTCAGAATTGCGTTCAGCATAGTGAGTTGGCCCTAGCCCGGCCGGACTTTAATGGAGGCGACATCGGAGGCCGCGTTGCCCGCCGTATCAAGCTGCGTTGCCGTGACCGTGAAGACCGTGTCCCGGCCCGATCCAAACAGGCTGTTCGTCTTGAGCGAAATGCCCGTCGCGCTCCATTCGCCGTTCTTGTCGGCGACCACGTCCTGGCTGCCGCTGGACCCACTGACGGGCAGGAAGCCGCCCAGCACTTTGGACACGTAGTTGACCTCGACCCGGACGGTGCTGCCCGGCACTGCCCGGCCCTTAACCGTCAGCGGCTGGGAAGCATCTACGGTGTCGTTGTCTGTGGGTGCGATGATCTTGGGCGCGGGCGGCGGCCCGGCGGCGACGGACAGACCGGCGGCAAGGCTCGTCGTCACGGTCGTGCCGTCGCGTGTCGTAAAGCGGGCGGCGACCGGCGCGTTGTCGGCCGTGTCGCCAGCCTTGACGGTGTATTCGCCGACGTAAATGCCGGGGTCGGTCTCGTGCAGGGGAAGGTCCTTCGCCAGACTGCCCAGGCTGGCCGTGGCCTTGCCGCCCGGTTGGGCGGTGAGGGTCAGGACGACCGTCTGGCCCGCGCCGACGGATTTTCCCGCCGGCTCATTGGTCGTGAACGACTGGATCAGCTTGCTCGTCGTGACCGTGAAGCCCCAGTCTAGCGTTGTGGCGTTCCCAGCCAGGTCCGTGACCGACAGACGGGCCGTATGCGGGCCGCCCGCCAGGCCCTCGGCAGGCTTGTAGGTCAGCAGCGTCGGCGTGACGGCGTCCGGCGTCACGGGCTTGCCGTCCAGCGACAGCCGCG
>JAYTRQ010000473.1:0-4356 GCA_043746125.1 Armatimonadota bacterium
CGCTTGCCCATCTCCTGCGCGACGTATCCGAAGGTCGCGGCCGGGTCCGAGTCGCTGATGCCGTGGTGGGCCATGTCGCGCGGCGATAGGTGGACGCCGACGCGATCCGGCCCCCAGACGCCGATGGCCGCGTCAGTGGCTTCCAGCAGGAACCGGGCGCGGTTCTCAACCGGCCCGCCGTACTCATCCGTGCGGTGGTTGGTGCCGTCGCGCAGGAACTGGTCGGGCAGGTAGCCATTCGCGCCGTGGACCTCAACGCCGTCAAAGCCGGCCTCCTGGGCGTTTCGGGCGGCCTGGGCGTAGTCCTGAAGAGTGGCCGCAATCTCCTCCAGGGTCAGCGCGTGCGGCGTGGGGTAGGGCGCGTGGCCCGTCGGGGTGCGGATCTCGCCGGGGCAGGCGATCGCGGAGGGCGCGACGGGGAGCTGGCCGTCTAAGAAGTCCGGATGGGACAGCCGTCCGACGTGCCAGAGCTGGCTGACGATGCGCCCCCCGGCGTCGTGGACGCTCTGGGTGATCTTCTTCCAGCCTGCCACCTGCGCCTCGGACCAGAGACCGGGCGTATCCACGTAGCCGACGCCGCGCGGGTTGATGGAGGTCGCTTCGGTGAAGATTAGGCCCGCGCTCGCCCGCTGGGTGTAATATTCGCGCATCAGATCGTTCGGGACGCGGCCTTCGGACGACCGGCAGCGGGTCAGCGGGGACATAAGGATTCGGGTGGGCAGCGCGAGCGCCCCCAGAGTGATGGGTTCGAACAGGGTCGGCATGAATATTTTTCTCTTCGCTATTGGTCTCAGAACTGGCACTTCCAGTGCCGGTCTACTCCGAAGTGGCAGTCGCTCCGCGACTGAAGAGCAGAGGGCAGGAGCAAGCCCGCCCTCACCACTCCGCGCCTTACGGCTCCAGAACGACCTTCCCGGTCGTCTTGCGGGTATCAATGGCGCGGTGCGCCTCGGCGGCCTTAGACAGCGGGAAGCGGTCATTGGCAAGGACGGTCAACTGTCCCCCAACGGCCCAGCCGATGAGCTGTGTCAGGGCTGCCCTGATGGCGTCGGGGCCTAACTCGTAGAGCGTCCAGCCCCGAATGGTCTGCGCGTTGAACAGCATCTCCATCAGAGCCTCACCGGACAGCCCCACCAACGGGTCGGACTGGGCGCCGTAGACGACCCAGTAGCCACCCTTGGCGACTGGCTTCAGGGCGCCGTTCGTGTTGTCGCCGCTGGCATCTAGAAAGACGTCCACGCCCTTGCCGCCCGTGGCGGCCTTCACCTGCTCGGCCCAGTCCGGCTGGGTGTAGTCTATGGCGGCGTCCGCGCCCAGAGCTTTGATCTGATCACGCTTGGATCCGCTGGACGCAAGGCCGATCACGGTCTCCGCGCCCAAGAGCTTGGCGAGCTGCACGGCCAGCGACCCGACGCCGCCCGCGGCGGCACTGACCAGAACGCTCTTACCCTGAATCGCAGGAACAGCATGCGTCAGCAGTCCATAAGCCGTCAGGCCCTGAACGAGCAGGGCCGTGGCCTCGGCGAAGCCCAGTGCGTCCGGCAGAGGGGCAGCCGTCGCCGCGTCAGCCAGGGCATATTCGGCGTAACCCGCCGACGTCATGGCGGCGACCCGGTCGCCGGCCTTGTAGTTCGTGACGCCCTCGCCGACGGCGGTCACGATGCCCGCCGCCTCCATACCCGGTACGAAGGGCGGCTTGGGCGCGGGCGGGTAAGTTCCCGCCCGGCTCATCAGGTCGGCGAAGTTGATGCCGGCGGCCTTGACTTCAATCAGTATTTGGCCCGGCCCCGCCGTGGGCTGGGGCTTGTCAACGACTTGCAGGACTTCCGGTCCGCCGTAGCGGGGGATTTCAATGGCTTTCATGGTGTTCGCTTTCTCTGTGGTTACTGGGAGAGTCCCCCTCGCCCCCAATGATGCGGGAACCAGAGGAGGAGAGTGGCCTTTTTGAATTCGCCATTATGAGGAGGCCACCAAGCTACCAGGGTAAGGTCTCGCCTAAATGGAAGTAGCCGCCGGTCGGCCCATCGTCGGGCAGGGTGGCGAGCGTGACGGCGGTCTTGGCGCCTTCCTCCACGGTCAGGTCACCAGAGGGATTCATGTCGGTCTTGACGTTGCCGGGGTGGGCAGCGTTGACCTTAACAGTCGTGTCCTTGAGCGTCTGGGCCAGGATCACGGTCAGCATATTCAGGGCGGCTTTGGACGAATTGTAAGCGGGCAGCAGATACTCCAGGGGGATCTGGCCTGAGGCGTTGGTCGTGAGCGAGCCAAGGACGCTGGACTGGTGGACGACGCGCCCGGACGGGGCAGCCTGGAGCAGCGGCAACAGGGTTTCGGTCAGGAAGTAGGGGGCAATCACGTTGGCGTCGTACGTCCGTGCCAGTGTGTCGGGCGTGATGCCCTCAGCTTCGAGCATAATCCCGGCGTTGTTGACCAACACGTCCAGCTTGCCGAATTGCTGCAAGAACTCCCGCACCGCCTCGCGATCTGCGGCGTCGGTCACTTCCAGCTTGACGGTGTGGGCGTCGATGCCTTCGGCTTTGAGCGCATCGGCGGCGGCCTGTCCCTTCTGCGGGTCACGGGAGCCGAGGACGACAGTCAGGCCCTGGTGCCCGAGCTGGCGGGCGATTTCTAAACCGATGCCTTTGTTCGCGCCCGTGATGAGAGCGACTCTTTTGTCGGCTGCCATTGCGTGTGATCTCCTGAGTGCTGATGCCTCCCGACCCCCCCAAGGATCGATGGCGGTGGGGGCCGGGGGTCCCTCTACCCCGCCGAAACGACTTCCTGTATCTTCGCCCGCGCGGTGGCCAGCGAGCCGTTCACGATGTCATCGCCTCCCGATGTGTTGTTGACGTGGATAAACGTCTGGTCGGTCACGCCCAGGAAGCTGAAGACGGTGCGAAGGAAAGGGTCCTCGAAGTTGTAGGACTCGCGAGCCTCGCCCGGCCCGTAGCCGCCGCCGCCCCGCGCGGTGACGAACACGACCTTCTTGTTCTTGAGCAGGCCCTCGTATTGGGGTGTGAATGTCACGCCGACGCGGGCGACCTGATCAATGTAGGCTTTGAAGACGGCCGGAACGCTGAAGTTGTACATAGGAATGCCGAAGACGTACATGTCGGCGGCTTGAAGCTCGCCAATTAGCTCGTCGGAGAGGACCAGTGTCCCCCTCTGATCGGCGGTCCGTGCCTCTACGGGCGTGTAGATCGCGCCGATAAACTCCTCAGTGACGTGCGGGATGGCCTGGTGGCTGAGGTCGCGGACGGTGACTGTGTCTCCGGGGTGGGCCTGGAGCCAGGCCTGGACGAACTCGCCTGAAATCTGGTGCGAGCGCGAGGCTGTGCCTCGGGGGCTGGAGTTAATGTGCAGCAAATGTGTCATAGGGGGCTCTGTTGTCCAAGTGTTCTCGATTGTGAAACTCGGCGTTTCGTTTCTGTCCGGGAAACACGTCTTCTGAGAAGATTGTTCCCTCTATCATCTCTTTTCCACCCCATGCAGCGCGACTTCTACGAGAGCCTCCGCGAAGCAGGGCGTCAGGGCGGCATGCCCAGCCAGAAGCCGGAAGTAAAGGGGACCGTACAGTGCGTCCGTGACCGTGTCCAAGTCGGCCTCGGCCCGCAACTCGCCGCACGCCTGCGCCCGCGCCAGCATCGCGTGCACCCCGGCCTGCTGGGGAACCAGGTAAGATGCGCGGAAGCGGGCGGCGGCCTGCGGATCGGCTTGGGCTTCCGCTAGGGCGCTGGCGAGGGAGCGCCCATCAGGGCCGGAGAGCGCCTGGACGGCCGCTCGCATCTGTCGGCGCAGGTCTTCACGGAGGCAGCCCGTGTCGGGCGTGTTCCGGCAGGGGGTGGCTGTTTCCAGGAAGGCGTCCATCAGCACGGCGGCCTTGCTGGGCCACCAGCGGTAGAGCGTCGCCTTGCTGACGCCCGCCCGCTGCGCGATGGCCTCCATCGTGACGCCCGCGCACCCGGCCCGCGCCAGTAGATCGTGGGCCGCCCGCAGAATGGCCCGGCGGGCGGCCTCCGAGCGGGGCCGGCCGGGCAGGCGCCGGGGAGGGCAGGGAGAGTCGTCCATGTTTCTATGTTACCCACATCGACGGGCGGGAAACGGCCTGGAGGCAGGAAAACAGGCCCTCGCCTCAATTTGGGGGGAGCGGGAGAAGCATCCAGAGAAGGACTCAGGAAGGGTGAGGGCAAACTCCACAGTTGTCGAAAGTTAAGTACTGATGTTACGCAGGGCCTCTACCGGGCATTGAAGATTGGGCATTGAAATGCCTGTCTCGGAAGCCTGCGGCTGACCGTCCAGGGGACGGAAGAATAGACCCGCTTTTTAATCCCCCGTCCCCTGGACGGTCGGCGAAGC
>JAYTRQ010000474.1:0-4345 GCA_043746125.1 Armatimonadota bacterium
GGAGGCACTTCCTCCGGGTAGACCGGCACTTCCAGTGCCGGTTGAGCGCCGCAGAGGGGCCTCACCGGTTTATGCAACAACGCCGTTTTCAACTACTCGCTCCGGCTCGTTCCGGCGGCGTAACGTCAGTTACAAAGACCTCTGCCGTGTACCCCTACTTCCCCTCGTGAAGACCGCACTCCCGCTTCAGCCCGAAGAACCGCGTCTCCTCCTCAGTCATGCCCTCGCCCAGAGGCCGGGATGTCTGCACGTCGCCGATAGAGACGTAGCCCTGATACCACAGTGGGTGATAGGGCAGATCGTGCTTCGTCAGATACTGGTGGACGTCTTTGTTAGACCAGTCGTAGATCGGATGAACCTTCACCCGCCCCCCCTGCATGGCGAATGTCTTTAGGCCCTGCCGCGTGGACGACTGCTGGCGCCTCAGCCCCGTGATCCAGGCCTGCGCCCCCAACTCGTCGAGGGCACGCGCCATCGGCTCTACCTTGTTGATCTCGTTGAACCGCGTAATCCCACCCACGCCCTGGTCCCACAACTTCCCGTGCCTCGACTCCTGCCATTCCCGGCTGACGGGGCTGGCATACACCTTCAAGTTTAGGCCCAGACACTCGGTCAGTTCGTCAATGAACTGGTATGTCTCTGGGAATAAATACTGCGTGTCCAGCAGCACGACGGGAATCTCCCGCCACTGCCGCGTGACCATATGGAGCAGAACGGCCGCCTGGGCGCCGAAGCTAGATGTTAGCAGGATGTCCGGCTTCCACCGCTCCAGGGCGTAGGCGACTCGCTCCTCCGCCGTCGCCGATGTCAGCGTCTCGTTGCCCCGCGCGATCTCCATCTCTAATTGGGTGTTTGGGTCGGTCATGCCACTTTAATGCCCGCCCGGTATGGCCGGGTTCCCGGACAAGGATCAGCCAGGGCAGGATATCGCCAGCCGGCAGGTCCGCCGACCCCGGCCCCCGATGGCATCTTCCAGGTCTGCCAGTGCAGTTGGCGACAACCTACTGCGTCCGACGGCAAAGGGCCAGCCAGACCCCCCGCTTGTCCTTGCAACGGGCGATGCCATCGCTTTAGAGGTGTTCGACACGAACGACCAGAGTTCATCGAGTTCCAGCGGCTCCCCCGACTGGGCGGGCAGCAAGGTCTGGGCCAGCGGCGGCGACCGGCCGGCTTTTTTTAGCCAGGAGTTGACCGTGTTGCGGGCCACCCCGAAGACGCAGGTGAGGCCGCGCAGGGAGGGGCGCTCGTGGTAGGCGGCGAGGATCATGGCCTTGGTCTGTTCGTCGTAGGCGTTACCGGGGTTCTGGCGGCCGTATTTTTTGCCCCCCTGGCACTGATAGCGCAGCTTGCCGTTCTTGGCATGGCCGTTGCTGTAGAGGTCGGTGCTGCCGCAGTGCGTACAACGTCAGGTCTGGGTAGGCATAGGCTCATCTTACCCAATCAGACCAAATTGAGCCAGACACCCCTCAAGGGACGCCGTTTCTGCACTCCTGAAAGTATAACCTAATTTCGTTCGGGTACTTACTTTTTTGTCTGTACTTCCCATTTTACGATTCTGCCGTCATAATCAACTTATTCTCACAGGATGTGAATACCTCGGAGCTTGCCCCGTCAGGTCTTTCATTGAGGCCAAAGTGCGCGAGATGGCCACCCAGGACCACCGTTGGCGCAACCCACTTTAGCGCACGGCGGACGGCTCGGTTGCAGAGTGGTGAGCGGTTTTGGAAGGGTAGTCGGCAATACACAAACGAGGAGACGAACACAGTGGAGAGAGTCGGCTATCAGTTTGGCATCAGCGAGTTCACGACCTGGCCCTGGCCGTTCGAGCGCGATATAGAAACGTACGCCCGACTGGGAGTCCAGGCCATTGAGGTCTGCGAGTTCAAGCTGGACCCCGTCCGCTACCCGGAGCAGATGGCCCTGCCCGCTGCGCACGGGCTGGAGATCACTTCGTTCCAACCGGACGTCCGCACTCTGTTCCTGAATAAGCCCAAGCCGACGCCCACCGACCCGCGTGAGCGTATGGCCCGGTTCCAAGACTGCATCGCCCGCCTCGCGCCCTTCGCCCCTGACGCTCCGTTCGTGACCAGCACGGGTATGGCTCCGGACGGGAACGTCCAGCACGTTTTAGACACGGCCGCTGAAGTCTACCGAGACGTGGCCGACTTCGCGGCAGGGCTTGGGGCGCGGGTTGCCTTAGAGCCGTTAAGTGCGACAATTATGAACGTCGAAACGGCCATCTGGACCGTGCGGCAGGCCCTCGACGTCATCCGAGCCGTGGACCGGCCCAATTTTGGCCTGTGCCTGGACTGCTGGAACGTCTGGCAGAACGCCGATTTAGACGCCGCCATCCGCGAGGCCGGGGACCTGATTACCGTCGTGCAGATCAGCGACTGGCGCACGCCCCGCTCGTTTATGGACCGTCGTGTGCCGGGCCAGGGCGAGATCCCTCTCTCGGCCTTCCTGAAGTCCGTCCGCGAGGCTGGCTTTCAGGGCGCGTACTCGGTGGAGATCTTCTCAGGCGGCTTCCCCGATTCGTTGTGGGAAGGGGACTTGGAGCAGACCCTCCGGAACAGTCGGGCGGGGCTGGACGCGGCCTGGGAGGCGTCTTTCTGAGGCGGTCAGCGCAGGCTGGTCGTTACTGTGGCAGAAGCCACAAGGGGGAAGCAATGCATCAAATCGACTGGTTTCTATGGTCTCTCCCATAACAAAATCTTTCGTGTCAGTGGGCAACGAGTCCCCAGCCTTCAGGGCGGGGGACTTGCTTTTACCCGCGTGGGTGTGCTTAAGTTGGCCCCGCAAAGCGCCTTGTTCACCAGAGACAAAGCTCTATGCGGCCTCACTTTTGCCCATTGTTCCTGGTGCTTCTTCAACTGGGGAAAGTCACTTCTGGAGCCATGGGGAAATGACCAAAATCGGCGAGCGAGGACATGCCGAAGCCTGTGAGTGCGAGACGTCAGGGCGACGTAAGTGTGTTACCCGCAGCAGCGGGGATGTGGAAAGGGTGGTTGCCGCCGGAAGACCCGAACCTGCTGAGGCGTCACTCCAACCGTTGGACCCGCTCCTGGCCGGCGAAGCTCCAGCCTCTCCCGATCCAGCACGGCATCAAGGCGACGAACCTGTATCTGGTCAGCCTGCGAGGCGTCTACCCAGTCACCAATGTCCGTTTCGGGGTGACGGCGTATCACGCAGCCAAAGCGCCCTCATGCGACGATCGGGAGAGCGCCGAGCGGCCGCCGAAGATGGCCGGTTCTTTACGGCACTCATTTATCACGGCACGGCGAGTGAGTCGTCCCGGACCTTCATGCCGCCGAGGATGTCCACCTTCATCGCCGTGACCGGGCCGCCGGCGTTCCGTGTCAGCAGGCGCAGGCGGCACCCGTGCCAATTGTCCCATTGCGCCATCCACCGCGTCCGCTCGTCAGGCGGCGTCGGCACCGTCATGCTGAAGCGGCGGAATACACCGGCTGGGTGGTCTAGATCGGCGTGGGCGACCCGGACGTGCCGGACGACGACCGAGTCCAACTGGCTCTTGTGGAGGACGACGCTCACCTCCGTGCCGCCGGCGAGGCGCACCGTCTCCCACTCCATATCCGTCTCCGTGTCATCCGTCGCTACTTTGGGTGGGAGGGGATTGTTGATCGCAGAAGACGCGACGATGGGAAAGTCCGCGAGGCGGTCGAGAATAACGCTGCGCGGCTTGCCCCACATACCGCCGATGTTGAGGGTTTTCCTGGGGGTGTGGTGCGTGGACTTATACTGCCATACGCCGATGCCGATCAGCGGGATGAACCAGAGCCAGAGGGCACCCACCGTGTTCCGGCCGGCTCGGCTGGGCGCCCTCGGCGCGGGTGGTGGGGAGATGTCCACCGGGGGGTAGTGGTGTCCGCAGGAACCGCACGCGGATGCGCCCAGCGGGTCGCTATGTCGGCAACGGGGGCAGATCTTGACGGCATGCTTTTCCAGGTTCATGGATTCCTCTTTGAACGTTTACGGCCGGCTCTCCCCTGGTCTGAAATCACATGGCAGAGGACTTCGAGGACGCTCTCGCCCAACCCCATGTTACCTCACGCTGGCGGCATTTATGGTCTATCGGCCTAATCTTTTGAGTGCACCCGGTTACTTCCGCTCGGAAGCGGGTAAGGAAAACCGGGTGAAACTCTTCCTGGAACTCGACGGAAAAGTCGCCACCGTGCCCGGCGCAGTGTGCCTGCGGGGCACGGGTGTCCTCCTTCACCCGATCTCCCACACGGATACGCATAGGAGAGGGAGCAACGCTTTTGTCGGAGGCCGATAGCACCGGGGACGTCGCCCTGGGGACCGATGAACGGGCACGGCAGGAGGC
>JAYTRQ010000475.1:0-4336 GCA_043746125.1 Armatimonadota bacterium
GGCGTCCACGTAATGACGCACGCGCTGGGTGGCCTTGTTGTGGTCGTCGAACTCGACCAGCGTGAAGGCGACCTTGCTGCGCTTGGGGTCGAAGGACAGGAGGTCGGTGACGTCAAGGATCTTGTCCTTGGCGACGAAGCGGAAGATCTGGATCTTTGTCACCTCGCGGCCCTGTCCGTTGTCGCTTGCGCTCTTCTCCGTGTTCTTCTCATAGGTGTTCATGGTCAATTCTCCTTAAACCAGGTCAGTTGTCGAGATCGTTACTTGTCAATCGTTCCAGGTTTCGCGGCGCAGCGCTGCGCAAATGGTAGTCTGTGCGACGTGGTACTCGTCGGTGGGCACGAATTGGCTGACGCCTTGAAGCACCCATACCCTGACCGAACATAGTCCTTTGCCAAAGCCAGCAGTTTTCTTTGGGCTGATCCACCTTGGCCCAAAATCTCGCTTGGTCCGTCTTATCGCTACGCCATGTCCGGTAGGGTGCCCGTATTGCTTTGGCGTCTCCATTGTAGCTCGGCTTCAGCAGATCGAGGGGGTGTGGTTCCCGCTCGACTAAGTTTTCAGTGCGCTCTACCAGTTCCAGTGTGAGAACCTGGAACCCGTTGATTCCGTCATGGTCCCAAGCCGCTTGCAGCAACGCGTTCTTGTGCCGATGTACTTTTTAGCTGCCATTGCCAGTGCCCAGCGGTGATTGGTCCGCCGCCGGGCGATGTGAATGGAACTGCCGATATAGGTATCACCTGTCAGGGTGTTTCTGATCTGATAGACGCCTTGGATCCGTGGCATGAGAGTCTTCCTTGCGCTTCTTTTCTAAAGCACCTTGCGGTAGCTGCAAGTTGGGGCATCGTTGAGTGATGCCCAGCACTCCCAGGTCACCAAATATCCGCGCCCCCCGACGTAATAGCAATTGCTAATCAGGGATTCTCCACATTGCGGGCAGGTGCCGCGCACCCACTCTGGCCGGGGGCGGTCGGACAGTCCGTCATAGGCCTGCCGGACACTCTCCACGGCGGCATTCGTCTCTAGTATGGTATCCATCTTTGTTCCTCTCTCACTAAACCGACTCGACGCTCTGCAGGACACTTATATTATAGCGTAAGTGACAGCGAGTATCAGCAAACGGCGAGAGTGGGGCGAAACGATGTTTGGAAATTCTCACTTGATGAGAATTTCAGGCCAAGCGCGTCAGAGACATTTTCGGCATAAATGCGGTAAATAAAAAAGCGAGAGACGCCGATAATACACTCATAGAGGAGTGACGATCATGTTCTTATGGATTGCCGCCGGATACGTGCTATCCGCCATCGCTTTTTACTCTTACATTGTCGCGACGGCTCAGGAGGAGCCGCAGCAGAACAGTATGACCTTGCGTGAGTGGACCGAGAGTCAGCGACAGCAAGAGCAGAGCCAGCGCAAAGTGGCCTAGCCTGCCTCACGACAGACGCAAAAACGGCCCGCCGCTCCCCTCCGTTGAAGAGAAGAGCGGCGGGCCGTCGGCTGTGGAGTAGATTAGTTACCCCGGAAGGCGATCCCGACCAGGATGCTGACCGCGAACCAGGCGATGCCCAGGTAACGGGTGTAGCCCTGAAGCCGCTCCTCGAAGCCAGGCTTGCCCTTGAAGTTGGCGCTGACGTTGCCGCCAATCGTGCCGGTCAGGCCCTCGTTCTTAGTCGTCTGGGACATGACGATCAGGACGAAAGCAATGCTGATCAGGGCTTGCAGAATCAACAGAATCACTTGGATAGCGTTCATCGGACGTTGGTCTCCTCGGCCTTCGCGCCCACAACGACGGGCACTTCCTTAACCGCGGGCGCGGCAGGTGTCTCTACAGGCGCGTGCGGGTCTTCTGTAGTCGCCTTCTTGAACTCTTTGATGCCCTCACCCAGAGATTTGCCGAAGCCGGACAGCTTGGAGCCACCGAAGAGAAGCACAACCACGCCTGCGATGATTGCCCACTCCATTGGATTACCCGTGAACATTGCTAAGGGAAGCATATCAGTGTCCTTTCGTGTCTAATTCTGAAGCCGTCGGTTCCACAGTGGCCGTAGGAATGGCTGGGGATACGGCTGGCATCATGAGGTCCTCGGGAGCCTGGTCATAAGGTCTATGTGTCATGGCCTTCTCCACAGTCGCGCTTGTGGTCGGGGTGTAGGGGTTATATTCCAGGGGTGGGGTCAGGACGGGCTTATAAACCGACTCCACTTCTGAGTGGACAGAGTGCATTGCCCCAGTCAGTTCGTCCGTCACCTTGCGCATCTCCCGCATGGCCTGCCCCAACTGCTTACCAATTTCCGGCAACCTTTTGGGACCAAAGAGGATCAGAGCCAGGACAAGGATCATGCCTATCTCGACAGGGTTTCCAAAGAAAGCCAGAGGAAGCATTATTGTGTCCATGTTCTCTAAACCGATCTTTAAGAAAGCCGCTCCAAGGCGGTCCGTGCGAACAATGCAAAAATCTGCTCGCAGCTACAGAATCCGGAGCCGTAGACGGTGGCATTCGCCGTGCCGGCCGCGACACCCAATCTAAGAGCCTCCGGCACCGACCAGCCCTCTTCCAACGCCCACAGGAATGCGCCTGTTAAGGAGTCGCCGGAGCCGACCGTACTGACCAAGTCAATCGTAGGTGGAACGACTTGCCACACTCCCTCAGCACTCGCCACGACAGCGCCTCGCGGGCCGTCGGTAATCACACCCAGCGTCAAACCGTAGTGCTCAAGTAGTGCCTGAGCGGATCCGGCCCAGCCGTCTCCCTCCACGGAAAGAGCCTTCAACTCGTCCGCGTTGGGCTTCAGGAGAAACGGACTTTCGGCTGCTGCCGCCCGCAGTGCTTCTCCAGTGGCATCCACAGCGATCTTGCAGCCGTGTTCCTGAACCAGTCTCACCACATCGCCGTAGAAACTGGGCGCGATACTGGGCGGAGCGCTACCTGATAAGAGTACGACGGAATAGGAGGGCAATAGTTCCCGCAGATTGCTGAGAAAACGTTCGCAGTCTGCGGGCGTGACTTCCGGCCCGGTTTCGTTCAGCACCGTTTCCGTCTGACCCATCGGGTCAACGATCATAGAGCAGATGCGTGACTCACCGCGGATCGGCGTGAACGCGGAAGCAATGCCTTCATCGGTAAGACAATTCCTGATGTATTCCCCATTGCGGCCGCCCAAAAACCCGGCCGCCGTCCCCACCCCACCAAGGGTGCGGTAGACGCGGGAAGCATTGATGCCCTTGCCGCCCGCGTAGACCCGCGTCTCGCAGGGCCGGAAGACGCCCCCGGCTTGGAAGCCGGGCACGGTGTAAACCTTGTCCGTGGCGGGGTTGAGCGTAATGGTCAGCAGGGGCACGCCTGATTAGCGCTTGCTGAACTGGAAGCCTCGGCGTGCGCGCTTGCGTCCGGCCTTCTTCCGCTCTTTAACGCGCGGGTCGCGGGTGAGATAGCCCAACTTCCGCAGGATCGGCCGCATGTCCGGGTCCGACTCAACGAGGGCCTTGGCGATGCCATGGCGGACTGCGCCGGCCTGGCCGGAGATGCCGCCACCGTGGGCGCGGACGAAGACGTCGAACTTGCCGACGGTCTCGGTCACTTCAAACGGCTGCATGATGAGCGCTTCCAAAGAGGCGCGGCCGAAGTAGTGGCCCGTCGTACGGTTGTTGACGGAGATATTGCCTTGGCCATTCGAGAGCCAGACCTTGGCGATGGCGTTTTTGCGCTTGCCGGTCCCGTAGTAGCGTGAGGTTTCTGCCATGTTTGTTCCTTGATGCGGTCCGTGACGCGCGAGTTAGACGATGTCCTGCGGCTTCTGGGCCTGATGCGGATGAGACTCGCCGCCATAAATGCGGAGTTTCTTGAGCGTAGCTGCGCCGAGCGAGTTGTGCGGCAGCATCCCCTTGACGACGCGCATGAGGGCGGCGACCGAATCCTTCTCAATCTCGCGGCCTCGGGTCACGCTGCGGATACCGCCCGGATAGCCTGTGTGCCGGTAGACCGGCTCGTCTTTTTTGTTGTTGCCGGTCAGGCGGACCTTGTCCGCATTAATGATAATGACATGGTCACCGCAGTCCACATGGGGTGTGAACTCGGGCTTGTTCTTGCCGCGTAGGATCTTAGCGGCCTCGACGGCGACACGGCCCATCGGCTGGTTCGTGGCATCCAGCACGATCCATTTGCGGTTCTTTTCCATCTCCAGCGGCTTGGCGCTATAAGTAACCATTCAAAATCTCCAGTAAGTCAGTAGTCCACACGCAGCAGAAACAGGCCTTGCGGCAGGGCGGGCGGTATCGGGTTGCGGGAACGGTCCCGCAGAGACAATATCTCGGACAGAGTGTCGGGCGTCTGTTCCCC
>JAYTRQ010000476.1:0-4330 GCA_043746125.1 Armatimonadota bacterium
GACGGCCGCGCCCCGCTTTCCGCATGAGTTTTCGGGCGGCCAGCGCCAGCGCATCGGCATCGCCCGCGCCCTGTCGCTCCGTCCCAAGCTGATCGTCGCCGACGAACCCGTGTCCGCCCTGGACGTCTCCATCCGCGCCCAAATCCTGAACCTGTTCCGGCAGGTGCAGGACGAGACCGGCGTGGCCCTCTTGTTCATCGCCCACGATTTGGGAGCCGTTCGGCAGATCAGCCACCGGGTCGCCGTGATGTACCTGGGCAAGATCGTCGAGACCGCGCCGGGCGACGAACTCTACGACAACCCGCGCCACCCCTACACCCGCGCTCTGCTGGCCGCCGTGCCCAGCGTGGACGGCGTCAGGGCGACGTCCGAGAAGATCGAGGGCGACGTCCCCTCCCCCATTGACCTCCCCACCGGCTGCCGCTTCCGCACCCGCTGCCCGTTCGCGCAAGAGATCTGCGCCCAGGAGGAGCCGCCCCTCGCGCCTTTCGACGGCGGCCCGCCTGACCACCTCTCCGCCTGCCACTTCGCCGCGAGCCTGCCGGTTCTTGGGACTGGTTAAGACTATGAGCCGTAGTCATTTTGCCCTGCGCTACCAACTGAATAGCCTGTTCCGCTTCTTGATTTGGTACTCCAACGACCTGGACGGAGTGGTACTTGATGAGCAGAGAGGAGTGCCGTCATTCGCGACCCACGAAGATTTAGTTGCCTACGCCGAATCGAATGACCTTCCTCCGATCGTGGAAGAGACTCCCATCCTGCATAACCTTGATCTGGTGGAGCGGTGGCTGAGACGAAAGCGACCCACCAGACCAGAGTGTGGCGAGCTTCTCTCCGCGTGGAATCTGTTTGGCGACGTGTCGGCCTCCATCGGTGGTGCCTTTGACGGAGATAGGGAGCGCACCCAGACCATCTACCAGAAATTGTTCTGGGGCACGAACATCCCGGCCATCACGCCGCCTGGCAAGCACTACGAGCCTCTCTGGTCAGGCCGGGAATACCGAATTATCCGGGAGACGCTGCGCGAGGGGCTGGCGACGTTTCGCAAGTGCGTTGTTCCACAAGGAGCTGTGACGTGATGACCGAACAGATGCCCAGCCAGGCCGAAGTTCTTTCCCGCCTGCAATCTTATCTCGACCAACATCCCATCAATGGCATGGTTTTGGAGCCTCTTGGGGAGGGGATGCGCCGGGATGACAATTGTTACTACGTGCCTGTGCTGCTCAAGGAGGGCGAACTGCCGGCTTATCAGTATTACGATATGCTGATTGAGATCGAAGAGCAGTTCCGGCAACAGGAACACCTCAACGTCCTGCTCGTACCGGCCAACTGACCGAAAAAAGGGCGCGGCTTTTGATGCCGCGCCCTCCCCATTCCCCCGGCTGCCTTTAGCGCTGAACCCACGTGATTTCTGAGGCGACTGTCCCCTTCTTTGTCAGCAGGTGGATGACATCGGCGTGAGTTTTGTCTGTTTAGACAGGCGTGTAGTCGTAACTCACCGTCACCAGGTTGGACTTGCCGGGCTTCCAAAGCCTGACCGAGAGGTTGGCGACATGGCCCAGCCCGGAAACCAGAACGGCCCTGACAGGTGGGTCAGGGTAGTCCCCCTGAACGCGAGGTGCGAGGTGTTCCACTGGCCGGTACGTCTTGCCCGGTCCCCATGTGGTCACGATGTAGAAGCTGGTCCACGGCGTAAAGACCTCCGAAGCAGGAGCGACGGAGGAAGCGACGGGCGAAGCCGGGGCGGAAGCCGCCGCCTGAGCGTGAGCGGCGGGCCGCAAGGCGGCAAGCGGAACGAGGGCGGCGGCCCCTAGCCCGAGCGCGATGAGGGTGATACGCCGCGTGGGTCGGCGGCGGCTGCGGGCGGGGTCCAGGATCAGGGTCAATCGCCTTTCTACTTCGGAGGTGTGCGCCATCGGCAGGGCGGCCCAGAGGGCGAGGCGGGCAGACGTCAAACGCTTCATCATGGTTTGGTTCCTTCCATTCCATTCTGCGGGTGCAAGGCAACGTTGTTGAACTCAACCCAGACTTTCGGCGCATCCGCCGGATCGTTCGGGCCGAACGGCGGCGGGACCAGGGCGACGCCGACGTGCAGTGTCGTTTGCTTCTGGGACGGGGAGAACGCGGCTTGCACCAGGCGGCAGCCTGCCGTTTCCGGGTTCATCTGTTCTTCGTCCGTGACCACGATGCCGTTCATGCGCGACAACCCGCTTTGATAGTTGCCGTTGCGCCAATCCGCTGTGTACCCCGTTAAGATCGCCCGCGCGGCGGGGTATTGGAAGCGCAAGATGAACTGGGAGCCGCTTGAATTGCCCTCGTCCTTGTAAGAAGCGCGGCTCAGGAAATGGCCGTCGGGCGACCAGACCGTGTGCATCGTGCCTTGCGACTTCATCACGCCCAGGAGCTGTATGGTGACGCCGTTCGCCAGCGTCTGCGTCCAATTCGGGTCAGCGACGAGCGAGGCATACTGGGCCTTCTTGGCGGCTCGGCTCGCTTCATAGTCCCGCATCATCTTGAACTCCGGCAGACGCTCCCGCAGGTTCTCCCAGAGGTCTGCCGTAATCAGCCCCCGTCCCCCGTTCTTCAGTAGCGCCGCAGTCTCAATGACGGCCTCGCCGTAGTGGCCGGGGGCGTCCAGGACGTTAATCCGCTCATAACGCGCAACGGAGTGAATGTCGCTGTTGGCGTAAGGCGGTTCCGGCAACGCGATGGCCTTGGCAAAGCTCGCCAGGGCGTCGGCGGTGTGTCCGGCACTCACCTGTACACTTCCCAACATGTAGTAGGCCTTGCCCGCCCACGGGTCTTTGTCTCCGAACCTCTGGATTTGGGCCTTCAGATAAGCAGCGTCTGCTTCGGCATGGGCGGGCGTATCGCTGGGGTAGCCGCCCGTCGTCAGGGCCGCCATCAGGCTGCGCGGCTGGGTGTAGGTGGTCGCTATGGACAGGACGAGGCCGCAAGCCAGTAGGACAAGGAGGGTTCGGGTCGGGCGGCTCAGGGCGCGGCGGCGGTTTGGGTCCAAAATAAATTTCAGCCGGCTGCTCAGGCGCGGAGTATATGCCATCGCCAGGGCCGCGTGCGGCAGGGCGGGGGCGGATTGGAGGCCACGCGCGACGTCCAGCAGGTGACGGGCGTAGTCAGGGGCGGCGACGCCGGAGGACAGCACCAGATCGTCACAGGCCATCTCGCCCTCAGCGCGGAGGCGGCGGGCGGTTCCCCAGGCGAAGGGGTGAAACCAGTACAGGGCGCAGACGACGTCGGCAAGCCGGTGCCAGACCCAGTCGCCACGCCGGACGTGGGCCTGCTCGTGGAGCAGGACGGCCCCGAGGCGGTCGGCAGGCCAGGCCTCGGCGGTCAAAGGCAGCAGGACGACCGGATGAAAGGTGCCCCAGGTCATCGGCACGGAGACGTCCCCCTGCCAGAGCGTTGGGAGGCGCTTCAGACGCAGGGCATCCGCGCACTCTTGGGCGAGAGCCACTGTGGGCGCGTCGGTCACGGGCCGGCAGTCGCGGCGTAGGCGTCCGATCCCCCACACCCCCAGCCCCGGCCGAAGGGAGGCAACGAGTACGCCCAGCAGCCAGGTGGCGAGCAGAGCCGAAGGCCAGGGAAAGGAACGTAGTGGGGCTGGCGGCGCGGCTGTCGGAGTTGGAGCGGTGTGCGAAGACGGCGAGGGCGGGGCGGCCGGGAACGGCGTCTCGCTAACGACGGGAGCGGGAGCGGCGGACGGAGCGAGGGGCGGGACGGCGGGCAGAGACAGAGCTGGGACGGTCCAACCGGGCAGCCCCGCCGACAGGAGCGGCAGGACGAGCAGGGCCAGCAGCGTCAGCAGGCAGACCAGATGCCGCGCCGAGGCCGACGCCCGCCGTAGCCCCAGCAGGGCCAAGCCGGCGAGGGCGAACACGATCAGGCTTTTCAGGCCGAACGCGCCAAGTTGGGCCATCAGGTCGGATGAGAGCGGGGGCGCGTTCATTGGTCACTCTTTTCTTTGGCCGCGTCTATCAGGGCCGACAGGCGCGTCCACTCGTCCTCGGAGAGCGCCCCATCCGAGACAGACAACAGCGTGGCAACCGTCTTCTCCACGGAGTTTCCGAAGAACGTCTGCATGACCTGGCGCAAGGCGGACCGGGCGGCGGCCGGGCGCGGGTGGGTGGGGAGGTACATGTAGCGAGCGCCATCCTTGACGTGCCGTAGGTGGCCTTTGGTCTCTAAAATGCCGAGCAGGGCGCGGACGGAAGAGTAGGAGGGCGGGTCGGGCAGCGCTTCCAGGACGTCGGCGGCCGTGGCCTTTTCGCACTGGTAGACGACGTCCATGATCTGCCGCTCACGTCGGCTG
>JAYTRQ010000477.1:0-13044 GCA_043746125.1 Armatimonadota bacterium
GTGCATCGGAATGACGACGTCCGGCTGGACCATCTTGACGGCGTCGGCGGCGCGGACCGGCCCCATCGTATAATGGTCGCCGATGCAGCAGAGCATGACATTAATTTTATGAGCCTTGGGGATCAAAGCCATGTCCCCATACTCGTCCGTGTCGCCCGTGTCATAGAACGTCGGTCCACCTGCGATAGTGATGACAAACCCGCCGGGGTTTCCGCCACTGTGCGGGTCCATGTTCGCGCTGCCGGGCGGGGGCAAGACCGCCGAGCTATGCACGGCGGGCACGAAGAGTACCTTGACCTCGCCTCCCAGCAGGGACAGTTCACCGCCGAAGTTGCCCTGCGTGTCCATGCCTGCCTGGGTCTTCGGGTAGCCGCCGTAGGCGACTAGGGCGTCGGCTAGGTCGCCGGTCGCCACCAGCTTCGCGCCCGTCGTGTTGGCAATGGCGACCGAGTCGCCGACGTGGTCAAAGTGGCCGTGGGTAATCAAAATATAGTCGGCCTTGGTGATGGCCGCCACGTCGGCGGCCCCATTCTTGTTGGCCGGGTTCGTGATCCAGGGGTCCAGCAGGAGGACGTGGCCGGACGGGGTCGTGATCTTGAAGGCCGAGTGGCCGTACCAGGTGAGCTGCGTCGGCGCGGCTTTGACGGTGGAGGCCGTCAGCAGAGAGAACAGCAGAGTGACGAGAAAACGTGCGTACATGGCGGATGCCTTCCTAAAACTAGTGGACCGATGCTACTCAGCCGGAACGAGCCGGGACAAGCAGTTTTCAACGACTCGAACGGGGCCGGGGCTGTGCGTGACGTCAGCCTCTAAAGCATACCTGATTGTACCCGTTGGCGTGTTCCTCACGGCTTCACGGCTTTCAGCAAGACGCGCTGCCAGATGAAGACGGTCTCGCCGCCCGGCTGTGTCCCGATCTGGAACGCCGTCCGGGCGCTTTGGGGAGCTTCGGCGAAGCGCCGGCGGACTTCTGCGGCCTGGGTTGGAGTGCAGCCGGCCTTGTCGATCCAGTCAGACAGGGGGATGGTGATGCCGCCCCCGCCGCTGCCGCACCCGGTCACCGTCAGCCCCGCCGCCTCGGTCATCCCCCGCCACTCGCTCGGCGTGTGGTTGCGGACGTGGGAAGGGTCGCGTAAAGCTTCGACATCATTCTGCCACTCGGCGGCCTCGGGGGAGTCCTTGGGGATGGACGTGTCCACGAGGGCCAAACGCCCCTCTGGCTTCAGGACGCGGGCCGTTTCCACCAGGAACTTTGGGATGTTCAGGAAGTGATGCGGCGCGAGCCGGCAGGTCACAACGTCAAAGTGACCATCCGAGAACGGCAAAGCCTCGGCCGCGCCTTCCTGAAAGACGGCGTTGGAAATGCCGCGCTCCCCGGCCTGCCGGCGGGCCTGCTCCAGCATCCCAGAAGAAACGTCCAACCCGACCACAGACTCGACCAGGGGAGCGAACGCCAGAGCGGTGAAGCCCGTGCCGGTCGCCACGTCCAGCACGGTATCCGTGGGGCGAGGATCGGCGTTCTGTATCAGCCAGGCCAGCGTTTCCTCGCTCCAGGCGTTCCACTGGCTGTTGTACTGGGTGGCCTGCTTGTCAAACTGTTCCGCTGCCGAACGCGGGGGCGGGGTTGAGATCGTCTCGCTCATAGTAGAGCTATTATGCGCTATAATGCTTTACTTGTCCAATATATCTTTAACGCCCGATTGATACGCACAGCCTATGGAACTGAGACATCTTCGGTACTTCGTGACGCTTGCAGAGGAACTCCACTTCGGTCGGGCCGCCGAGCGCCTGTTCATTGCCCAGCCGCCCCTGAGCCAGCAGATCCAGCAGCTAGAGCGCGAACTGGGCGTTGCCCTGTTCCAACGCACCAGCCGCCGGGTGCAGATCACGCCTGCCGGCGAAGCATTTTTACCGGAAGCCCGTCTCGTCCTGGCGGGGCTGGAGACGGCCGCCCAGGCCGCCCGGCGGGCCGCGCGGGGCGATACGGGCTGGCTGGGGATCGGCTTCGCCGCGTCAGCGACCTACGACCTCCTGCCCGCCGTACTGCACGACTTCCGGGAGGCATTCCCCGACGTAGACCTGTCGCTGGCCGAACTGAATGCCGCCGAACAGCTAGCCGCCCTGCGGGAGCGGGTCATTCACGTCGGTCTCGCCCGGCCCCCCGTTGAAGACGCCGAGGTCGTCGTCAATGCCGTCCTGCGGGAGCCATTTTTAGTCGCCCTTCCCGAATCGCACCCACGCGCGGGCGAGACCGAACTGCCGCTGGCTGACCTGGCGAAAGAAGCGTTCGTGTCGTTCCCGGAGCGGCCTACGCCAAGCTATGCCGAGACCGTCCGCCGTGCCTGCGAGGAGGCCGGGTTTACGCCCCAAGTCGCCCAGGAGGTGCGCGAAATGCAGACGGCCATCAGCCTAGTCGCGGCGGGCCTGGGGATCGCCCTGCTGCCCGCCTCGGTTGCCCTGCTGCCCCGCCCCGGGTTGGTCTAACGGCCTTTGCGCGAACCCGCGCCCCGGACAGAACTCGCCGTCGTATCACGGCGGGCCGACCCGTCGCCTGTGCTGGAAAACTTCCTCGTCATCGTCCGCGCCCACGTCGGGCGGCGCATGCTCCGTTGACAACCGGCCCGGCCTGTGCCATACTTTGCCCATGACCCAGACCTTGTCCCTCGCACCCGCCGCTCTGACTGTCCGCGAACTGACCTCCGCCGACCACGACGCCTGGAACGGCTTCGTCGGGCGCGTCCTGGAGGGCGACGTCTTGCAGGCCTGGGAGTGGGGCGCGGTCAAAAGCCCCGACTGGACCCCCATCCGTTTGGGCCTCTTCCGGGGCGAGACCCTGTCTGGCGGCGCCGCCCTCCTGCGCCGCAAACTGCCCCTGGTCGGCAACTTCTACTACGCCCCGCGCGGCCCGCTGCTGCAAGACTGGACCGATGAGGCGGGCCTCAAAGCTCTCCTGGACGCCATCAAGGCCCGCGCCTCGGACGACCGTGCCGCCTTCCTCAAGATAGACCCCGCCCTGCCCATCGAGAACCAGGCTGTTGCCTCGCTTCTGGCGCGTTTTGGCTTTGCTCCGCCCGCCGACACGGACGTCCAAGGTTTCGGCGGGACTCAGCCTCGCTGTGTCATGCAGCTTGACCTGGCCGGGCGTTCCGAGGCCGATCTGCTGGCCGCGTTCAAGCCGCAAGTGCGCCGCAACGTCAAGCTGGCGACCGAAAAGCACGGTGTCGAGGTGCTGACGGACCTGACGCGCAACGACCTCCTCGTCTTCAACGAGCTGATGCAGGTGACGGGGGTGCGAAACGGCTTCCGCCCGCGCCCGCTGTCCTACTTCCTGACGCTTTGGGACAACCTCGTCATGGCGGGCATGGCGAAGCTGTTTATGACCCGTTACGAGGGCCAGATCCTCTCCGGCGCTCTCTGCTTTATCATCGGCGACAAAGCCTGGTACGTCTACGGCGAGTCCTCCAACGAGCACCGAAACGTCATGCCAAACTACGCCATGCAGTGGGCTATGATCCGCTGGGCGCGGGAGAGCGGCTGCGCCTGGTACGACTTTCGGGGCGTCAGCCCCCGCCGCCGTCAGGAGGGCGAGTCCGCCGCCGACGTGGAGAAAGAGGACCACTTGCAGGGCCTGAACCGCTTCAAGGAGGGCTTCGGCACGCGCTACGTGGAGTACGTCGGCGAGTTCGATTTAGTCTATAATCAGGCCGCCTACTGGGCCTACACCAAGGGGAAGCCCGCCGCCCAGAAGCTGGTCCGACGGTTGAAGGGGCACTAACGCCCCTGCAAAGTTGACAGGGGCGAACCGATAATGGAAGCATGGTGTCTTCCAAAACTCGGCCTCTGCTGTTGGGCTTGCTCCTGATCCTGGCCTGCACCGCTATCTTTTCCGAGACAGGCCGGCACGGGTTTGTGCGCTGGGACGATGAAATCAATGTGTACCAAAATCCGTATCTGAATCCGGTGACGCCTACGCATCTGGCACACTTCTGGGTTGGGACAGCGATGGGCAGCGCGAACGGTCATGTCTACCGGCCGGTCGTTTACACGGTTTACGCACTGATCGCGCTGGGAGCGAGGACTGCGGTCTATGCCACGGATTCTCAGTCCTCCACGCTGGACGCACGCCCCTTCCATGCCGCTAGCCTGCTGTTCCACACCCTGAACGTGCTGCTGGTCTTCAGCCTGCTGCGGCGTCTGGTGCACCAGGACTGGGCGGCGGCGGCGGGGGCACTGCTGTTTGCGATCCACCCCCTCCAGGTGGAACCGGTGGCCTGGGTGACCGGGTTGACCGACCTGCTGGGGGCATTCTTTTCCCTGCTGGCGCTGCGGGAATACGTCCACTTCCGTGAGACGGGCCAGCGGCGGTGCTACGTCCTGGCAACGCTGTGGTTTCTGCTGGCCTTGGGGTCTAAGCCGTCCACCGTGACACTGCCGCTGATCGTGCTGGCCGTGGATCGTTGGCTTCTGGGGCGCTCCTGGCGGGACGGCTGGAAGAGCCTCGCGCCCTGGCTGCCGCTCGCTCTCGTGAGCGTCCTGATCACTCGGCACGCCGAACCGGCCTCGCCTTTAGGCTTGGTCACGGCCTGGCAAATGCGGCCCCTGATTGCGGCTGATGCGTTGACGTTGTCGCTATGGCACCTGGTCTGGCCCGTGCCCCTGGCGGTGGATTATGGCCGCAGTCCGAACGCAGTCTTAGGTGGTGGGTGGGTTTGGCTAACGGGTATGGTCGTGCCCACACTGGCGTTGCTGGTGTGGCGCTTGCGCCGCCCGTGGCTCTCCGCCGCAGCGGCCATCTACGTTCTGGCTCTCCTGCCGGTTCTGGGCCTGGTTCCATTCCGGTTCCAGACCTTCTCCACGGTCGCGGATCGCTACTCTTATTTGGCGCTGTTGGGACCCGCATTGGCTCTGGCCTGGACATTGTCCCGGTTGCCTCGGCGCCTGCCAGAGCGCACTTCACTCGCGCTTGGAACGGCCTGTGCCTGCGTCTTCCTGCTTCTGGGACTGACCAGCGCACTACAAGTGACTTTCTGGCAGAACAGCTTTGTCCTGTTCGACCATGCCCTGGAGGTCAATCCGCAGAGCTGGGTTTCGCACTTCAACCTGGGTTCGATGCTGGCCGATACGGGTCATGCTGACGAAGCGGTCGCAGAATACCGGCAGGTCCTCGACCTCAGGGGGGCCTATGCCCCGGCCTTCGCGGCCGAGGCGGAACAGTGTCTGGCTCTGGAACGCGAGCAGCAGATTCGGCAGATCCGCAAGCCCAGTGCGGCTGCACAAGAAGGGATGAGTCATGGTTCGCTGGTTTTTCGCCCTCCCGGCGCTGCTGGTGTGGGTCGGCTCGCCGGCTCGCGCTGAACGGAGTCTTTCGCGCCCTCCCGGCACGACACGTTACGTCGTGATGACGCGTCAGCTCACTGCTCTGCGCCTTTATGACCAGGAACACGCCAAGCGGATGACGCTTTCCAGTCTGGGCCACTCCGTCCAGGGCCGAGACCTGTGGATGGTCACGCTGCACGACCCGGCCGCCGAGCCGGGCAGGCGCGTCTTCTACCTGTGCCGTCAGCACGGGCACGAGCCGGCCAGTACGGAAGGGGCACTGGCGTTCGTGACGGCTCTGGTGAAGGCGGACCCCGATACGGCGGAGGCGAAAGAGCTGGCCCAGGCGACCGTTTACGTCGTGCCGATGGCGAACCCGGATGGGTCCGAGGCATTCCTGCGGCACAACGCCCACAACGTAGACCTGAACCGCGACTGGCTGCGGCGGACCCAGCCGGAAACGCGGGCGTTCTACGCCGCCCTGCTGCGCCTGCACCCGGATCTGGTGACGGACCAGCACGAGCTTTACCCGGATGACACCCGAACCGATTTCACAGAGACAGCCGGGCCGGGAAGCGGGGCCGCACCGATTCTGATCGCGGACTGTGACCAGACGCAGAGCGTGGTGCAGGGGGCGATGGTGTCCGAGGGCTTTCCAACAGTCTGCCACCTGATTACGGACACGCACCCGGCCCGGCTCGCCCACCGCTACGGTTGCGTCGTGGCCGGGCTGCCGACGATCCTGTTTGAGACGAACCGCCTGAGCGGCAGTGGCCGGATTGTGGCCGCCCGCGCGGCGGCCCAGGAGAAGTTTATGCGGACGATCCTGCGGGATCAGGCTGGGGAGCGCGATCGACTGACGTCGGAGGCCCACGCCTGGCAGGCAGCCCACGCCGCCTCCGCGCCGACGCCTGCCCCCATGGAGAAGACCGAAGAATGAAGCCCGACCCGCCACCGGATGCCTGGATCTCGGTCAGCCGTAGCGCCCTGCGCCACAACTTCGGCGCGGTGCGTGATCTACTGGCGCAGGGGGGCGGGAATCCGCCGCAGATCATCGCCGTCGTCAAGGCGAACGCCTTCGGGCACGGCGCGAGCGAGACGGCCCGCGTCTTTCAGGAGGCCGGGGCGGACTTTTTCGCGGTCACGACGCCCGCCGAGGCTTTGGAACTGCGCGAGGCAGGCATCATGGGTCGCATCCTTGTGTTCCTGCCGTCCCTGCCGGAGCAGGTGCCGGCACTACTGGACGCCAATTTGGACCTGACGGTCTGCGACGCGGTCGGCCTGTCCGCCGTCGGCGAGGCGGCGCGGGCGATGGGCGTCAACGCGGCGGTGCATCTCAAAGTAGACACGGGAATGGGGCGGCTGGGCGTCCTGCCGCCGGACGCTCCCGCCCTGGCACGGGCAATTATCAACGATGGGGCCGTTCATATGGCGGGCGTTTACACCCACTTTGCCGACGCCTTGGACAAAGACGAGCGGGCGACGCGGACGCAGTTCAGCGTGTTTCAAGCCGTACTGGCGGAGATGGAGCGGGCGGGACTTGTCCCCGGCCTGCGGCATTGTGCCAATTCGGCCGCCCTGCTCCGCTTCCCCGAAATGCGCCTGGACGCCGTCCGGCCTGGCACCATCCTGTACGGGCAGTATCCATCGTCCGCCGTCCCGAAGTTACTGGGTCTACAGGAAACGTGGCGGCTCCAGGCCCGCGTCGTGTCCGTCCGAGACGTACCCACGGGGACGGCTGTCGGCTACGGTGGAGAGTTCGTCACCCGGCGGCCGACGAAGTTGGCCGTGCTACCGCTCGGCTACGCCGATGGATTCACCGTCGCCCCAGCCAGCGCGGGCCGGGGGTGGCGCGGCTTGAAGGCGCTGCTCCGGCCCACTCCCGTCACGGTCACAATTCGGGGGCAGCGCGTGCCCGTCGTCGGACGTGTGGCGATGCAGATCTGCACCGTGGACGTCACCGACGTCCCCGGAGTGGCCGTGGGAGACGTCGTCACGGCCCCCGCTCGCCGGATCACGGCCAGCGCCCGCCTGCCCCGCGTCTACCAAGAGCGTGACTAATGCGCCGACTCCCTGCTATCTTGGGGCTGTTTCTTCTGCTGGGCACGATGGCTTGCGCCCAGGCGCTGCCGGTCACGACTTACGCCCAAATGACGGCGCAGCTAAAGACCGACGCCGCCCGCTGCCCACTCCTGAGCCTGACGTCGCTGGGCAAATCGGCCGGAGGACACAAAGACCTGTGGCTGGTCTGTGCCGCTGACCCCGCTTCCGATCCCGCGAAGACGATCCGCCTTCTTGTCCTGTGCCGCCAGCACGGGGATGAACCCGCCTCGACGCAGGCGCTCCTCGGCCTCCTGCATCGGCTGGCCGGGGGCAGCGACCCGGCCCTCCGCTCATCCCTAGCCCATGTCACCCTCTACGTCATCCCGATGGTCAACCCGGATGGGGCGGACGTTAATGCCCGCTCCAACGCCGTTGGCGCGGACCTGAACCGCGACTGGGGCGTCTTCAGCCAGCCCGAGACCCAGGCCGTCGCCCGCGCGACCCGCCTCATCCGCCCCAACGTAGTCATTGATGCCCACAACTGGGATGGCGGGGACGAGTACAACGCCGACTGCCTGGAAGTGCCGCGCGAAATGGAGACGCCGCAGGGCAAAGCGGCCCATGCGCTTCAACAGGCTGAAGTCCGTGATCTAGCTGCGTCAGGCTATGCTGTCCACCCGACGGCCTGGGGCGCGGACACCGACCCGCGACTCGCCCACCGCTGGTTTTCCCATCAAGGCATTCTGAGCGCACTGGTTGAGACGCATTCAGGCAATCCCGCCGACTCGGCGGACTTCCAGCGGCGTCAGGGCATGTACGCGGCCCTGATCCACGGCCTCGTGCGCCGTTATGCCGCCTCATACGATTCTGAGAAGCCGTACCTGGAAGTGTGGGAGGGCAATCCGTCGGCAGGTTTTCGCGAGGCCGCGCTGTTCCCTCTTGCTACGCCCACCACGCCACAACCCCGCGTTGCCTCTCGCCACGCCCCCGCGCGCGTCTGGTTGTGGGCCTTGTGCGCCTACGGCCTGACGCTCTGGGGGGCAGCCACTTGCCGGCAGGCCCGGCCCATCGAAGCGCCCCGACGCAGGACGCCACGCACAGGATACTACCCCCACACCCCAAGGCGACCCCGCACCGAAGCTTGACGGACGCGGCCCTTGGCTTTATACTATGAGCAGCACAGGTGCCTGGATGGCGCTTCCACTCGACTCGAGTAGTTGAAAGCGGCGTTGTTGCATAAATGCAGTTGCCCGCCTTCCGTCCCCTGAACCCGGCGTTGAAACACCAGTCTATTCGGAGAAAGCCTCTCCGGGGCTGTGAGACCTTCAGTGCCGGAGGCACTTCCTTCGGGTAGACCGGCACTTCCAGTGCCGGTTGAGCACTCGGCGCCTGCGCTTCCCCGTGGTTGACAGCCTCGCCTCTCCGTCGGGTATACTAAACGGAAAAGTTTGGGAGGGACGGACGCTTGGAACACACCATTACGCTGGGAGGGAACAAGAAGGCGCGGCGCGTCTACGGCTTCGATGAGGTGTCCCTGGTGCCGTCCGCCCTTTCCGTGGACCCGCGCGACGTCGAGACCGCGTGGACGCTGGGGCGGCACCGGTTCTCCATTCCGGTCGTCGCGAGCGCAATGGATGCCGCCGTAAATGTTCGCGTGGCCGTCGAGATGACCCGTCTCGGCGGCTTCGCCGTCTTAAACGCCGAAGGGCTACAGACCCGCTACGACGATGCCGAAGCCATCTTGTCGGAGATCGCCGGATCGCCCGCTGAGGGCATCATCGAGAAGATGCAGCAGCTCTACGCGGCCCCCGTGCGGGAAGATCTGCTGGCCCGCCGCGTCCAGGAGATCAAGGCGGCGGGCGGGTTCGCCGCCGTCGCCGCCATCCCGCCCAACGCGCCCCGCCTGGCCGCCGTGGCCGTGGAGGCCGGCGCGGACCTGTTCGTAGTCGCCTCCCAGGTCGCCACCGCCCGGCACCTGTCCACGCGCGGCGGGACCGTAGACCTCGCCCAGTTCTGCCGCGACTCGCCCATCCCTGTGATGATCGGCAACTGCGTCTCGTTCCAGGGCGCGACCGAACTCATGGAGGCCGGCGCGTCCGCCCTCCTCGTCGGCGTCGGACCGGGCGCGATCTGTACCACGCGCACGGTTTTGGGCGTCGGCGTGTCCCAGGTCACAGCCGTCGCCGACTGCGCCGCCGCCCGCGACGCCTTCGCCGAGCGCACAGGCCGGTACGTCCCCATTTTGGCCGATGGTGGTATCCGCAACGGCGGCGATCTGTCCAAAGCCATCGCGTCAGGCGCGGACGCCGTCATGCTCGGCTCCTCCGTCGCCGCCTCTTCGGAGGCCCCCGCCGCTGGCTACTCCTGGGGCATGGCGATGTCCAACGCCGACCTGCCGCGCGGCACCCGCATCAAAGTCGCCGTCATGGGCACCCTGCGCGAGATATTGCTCGGGCCGGCCCACAAGGACGACGGCACCATGAACCTCGTCGGCGCTCTCCGCCTTTCGATGGCGACCTGCGGCGCACGGACCATCGCCGAAATGCAGCAGGCCGAGATGGTCGTCGCCCCCCAGATCCAGACCGAAGGGAAGTCCATGCAGCGCGCCCAGCACGTCGGCCAGGGGAGATAGTGGTTAACAGAGACAATGCTCACAGACTTTACTAGGAATATAATCTTGTGCTGCGCCCTGGTCTGGGCGACTCCGGCCGTGGCGCAGGCACCACTGGCGATGCAGGAGATCACGCCGAAAGCCTCCTCTGAGCCGCTGTTCAATCCCGGCATGGGGCTGTATTTGGAAGGCACCCTGAATGAAAAGGATCTGGCACCTGGTCTGTGGCCGACTCAGATAATCGACACCGGCTACTTCCGGGACGATTGGGCGAAGGTGCAGCCGGACGGCCCCGGCAGCGGGCAGTTCGCCGCCTATTTCCAGCTGATCTTCGACCTATGGGTGAAGAATCTGCATAAGCGCGTGGCCTTTCGCTTCATGTCCCAGAACATGCACTCGGGGTCCCGGTACACAACCCCGAAATGGGTCTTCGACGCGGGGGTTCCGTCGGAGACGTTCAAAGGTCTCTATGTGCCGCAGCAGACCGACCCGGTCTTTTGGGACGACCACTACCTCACGATTTAAGAACAATTCATCGCAGACCTCGGGAAGTATCTGGACGGACGCCCGGGCCTGGAATTCATTGACATTGGCAGCATCGGGGAATGGGGCGAGATGCACTTGGCGCGCTGGACGCCCGCGCAGCTTGCCGATTCGGGCTATACGCCCGAAAAATACGTCATGGCCTACCGGCGACTGATTGACGCCTATACGCGGGCGTTCCCGCACACGCGGATCTTTCTCAATGTCGGCGACTGGGCGACCATCAATGATTACGCGGCGATCCACGGCGTCAATTTTCGTCAGGACGGCCTCACGCCCACCGGGGCCAGCTATCAGGTCGGCCCGCATTATTATCGCGAGTATGCCAAGCGTGGCGTCGTATGCAATTACGAGCTGTACGCTGGGTACGACGAGATAAAGCAGAAGGGCTGGGGCATCCAAGCGACCTTCGACAAGGGCCTCGAAGACCCGATCAGCTACCTGCACGTCAACCTGATGGGTTTCGGCGAAATGGCGAAAGCGCCCGCCGAGGTGCGCGACGCCGTGACCAATGCCGCCCGGCGCATCGGGTTCCGCTTCACCCCGACCCTGATCCGGTGCAGCCGGACGATCCGGGTCAGCCCGAAACGCGCGGCGCGGGTGCTGATCGAAAGTCACTGGAAGAATTCCGGCGTCGCTTCCTGCTACGATTCGTATGCTCTGCGCTGGGACTTGGTGGATGCCACAGGCAAAATGGTAGCGCGGAAGATGAGCTTCCCAACGGTCCCAACGACGCGCTGGGGGCCGGCCGAGGAGATCGCACAGAGCGATGTCCTGAGCATTCCGGTCGGTGTCCCCACGGGGCAGTATCACCTGCGCGTCGCGATGGTCAAGCCGGAGGAACCGGGCCTGCGGATCAAGCTGGCCCTAGCGAACGCCGACGCTAACGGCCGCTACGAGGTCGCGTCGTTGCCGGCGGTCGCCGCAGCGGACACCACGGAGACGGCGCTTCACGAGGATTTTGAGAAGGGGATCGTCGGCTGGCAGCCGATCCAGGGCATCGCGGCGAGCCGCGACGGGGCAGGGCACACTGGTGCGTGTCTGCGCCTCGCAGGCAAGCCGCAGGAAGACGCCTGGAGCTATGTCTCGCTTGCCCTGCCGAAGCCGCTGACACCGGCTGCCCGCTACCGTCTTTCGGGCTGGATGAAGGTGGATGCCCTGACGCCGGGAGCCGCGCCGCCGTATCTGAAGATTGGCCTGAATGATGCCTCCGGCAAATGGATCACCAATGTGGAGACTAATCATTACGATGCCGCCCGGCTGGGGACTTAGCAGGAACTGATGGCCTGGGTGGAAACCACACCGGAAACGGCGGCCGGCGTGATCGCGGTCGAAAAAGGCTCGCTGGAAGCCCGCCCAGCCATCTCTCTGCGCCTGGATGACGTGGGGCTGGAACTGTTGGAAGCGCCGTGAGGAATGTTATGCCGCCAACACTTAACACCAATAGCCGCTGACAATAATTACTGATTGATGTTACGTGCGAGCCTCCGCCGGGCATTGAAGACCGGGCACTAAAGTACCCGCCTCAGAGGCTTCGCCGACCGTCCAGGGGACAGAAGATTAAAAAGCGGGTCCATTCTTCCGTTCCCTGGACGGTCAGCTGCAGGCTTCCGAGACGGGTACTTTAGTGCCCGGTCTTCAATGCCCGGTCTTCAACGCCCGATAGAGGCCCTGCGTAACATCAGTGACTGACAAGAATTCGAAAGATGCCCTCAAACCTACATTTATCGAGATCCTGCAAGAGTGCCCGTACTTAATTCGAGAGGTCTTGGAGGATACGTCTGGAGGACATTGCCCTCGTACGGGCTATCCAAGAAGGCGAGAAAGGCGGAAATGGTGGCAGATGAGGAGCGTGAGGCAGAGGCGCTGGAGTGGATAGAAGGTACGCTGGGGCCTGGCCGCAAGTGAAGCACGGTGAAGGCTGGCAGACGCAGAATATCTGCGGGGAATTGTGGTGCCGAAAGATCAGCCAGGGTACTGGCTCTGTGGTGCGTTCGTCAACGGCGTCTTGTGTTTGATATTGGCGCACTACTGGGGGCGGGCGTTTCTCGTCGTGGGGGCGGCCTTAGTCGCTTTCAACTGCCTGCGTGCCTTCCTTGTCTTCCGCAGGCGGTTGATTGACCAAATCGTGTTGAAGGAATTGGAAAAATGAGTACTACTCTGAGACAGGATGAGGCTGCGTTAGGTTTATGAGAACAAAAATGAACGATTTTGCGAAAACGAACTGCTCTACAGTTGCGATTGGGTGGGGTGTCCCATGTCTCTGACCCCCCAGCACCAGGATCAGCCGATCCTCACCAACTACGCCCCGCGCGGCGCGACCGTCAGCGAGGGCGTCACCCCGCCCCAACTGGTTCTCGTGCTGGACTTCGGGGCGCAGTACACGCAGCTCATCGCCCGGCGCATCCGGGAGTGCCACGTCTACTGCGAGATCCTGCCCTATGACACGCCCCTGGACGTGATAAAAAGCCGCAATCCGGTCGGCCTGATCTTTTCGGGCGGCCCGTCTTCCGTCTATGACGAGGGCGCCC
>JAYTRQ010000478.1:0-4298 GCA_043746125.1 Armatimonadota bacterium
GGTCGTGCCGCTCATCGGCTTCCTCGGGCGTGATTACGCGACTCAGCCGTGCCGCCTCCTGATCTTGGGGATGAACCCCGCCGACACCACGGAGACACACCCTATCTTCGACCTACAGGCACAGATCGTAGACGAAAGGACGTTGCACGACGCGATGGACCAAATTATTCGTTACTTCGTGGAGGGACGTTGGAACCCTCTGGGAGGTCTCAAAGCCTACCAGAGGCTTTCGCCCCAGCAGTTTGCCTATGCGAATCAGATATTGTGTCGCACGACTATGAGAGCAAGTGCTCTCAGTGCCGCGAAAAACAAGCCCGTTCTGGATGCCATCTACGAGCGGTGTTTTGAGGCCCGTGTTTCCCGCCTCATCGCTATTCTCAAGCCTCACCTTATCGTCGCTGTGGGCGACAACACCCAGGTTGATGCCTGGCCTAAACGACTGCGGCGGCTCGTCGAGGCGTCGGACCTGACACCTCGGCCTGACATCGCTCCTGTGGCATTTCCGCTCGGGATGGGCCTGCGAACAGGCCCCGAAGCGTTCGCGCAGGCCGTCAGCGCACTTAATGAGCAAAGCGCGACGGGAGGGTGTTCCCAATGACGCTGGAGGAGCAGTTTCAACAGGAGATGATGGGCGGCATTGAGTACAGCAAAAATGTGTTGCACTACACGCCGATCTACTTCCTGCGCATGGTCTACGAGCACGGGGCCGTGCAGACTGCCAAAATGCTCCTGGGCGACTCCGCCGTCCAGGAGGGCCTGATGACGCTGAGCAACCTGGGCCGCCTGGATATGAGCATGGAGGCGATGGTACTCGACCGCAAGTACCGCGCCCTATTCACCTACGAGGAGCGTAAAGCCGCGCGGCAGCGTTTGGAGAAGCTGGGCTACGTTGTGGGTTCCCGCGCCGCCATTAGTCAGGCGACGATACACCGTCACGATGAGGGGACATCAGAATGAGCCCATTAATGGCCCCGACCGAGATGCCCGAGTATCACGAGGCGCAGGCTCTGCGCCTCGATCAGCGCTTTGTAGAGGTGTTCAACAGTATAGAGAAACACCTGCGCGAGACGGTGAAATTGCCACCCAAGGCCAGGGACATTTTCGCTAGTTACGTGACGGAGTTGTGTAAGCAAGCGCCGTGGACGCAGCATCAGGAAGCACTCCTGGCGTTTGCGAGTCTGCGCAACGCGGTGGTGCATTCCTTGATCGACGCAGAGCACCCGTTTTTCCTTCCATCTGCGGAGGCTGTGCGTCAGATTGAAGCAATCCACGATACCTTGCTCAGTCCGCCGCGCGTACTGCCGTGTTTGGAACGGGAAGTTCTGTGCTTTGATGCTGCCAGTCCGATGATGGCCGTCTTTGCCGCGATCAACGAGAATGACTTCTCGCAGTTCCCCGTCTTCCAGGGCACCGATTTCCTCGGCCTGCTCACTGAGAACGGCATTACGCGGTGCGTCTCCAAGCGGGTCCGCGACCACACCTCGCTACTGGGCCTCCTACCCGCAGCCGCAGGCGATGTCCTGAAATGGGACACCATCAAGGACAACGTCAGGTTCGTGTGTCGGGACTTCACACTGGAGCATCTGGTGTACTGCTTCGCCGAAGACCCTGTGCTGGAAGCCGCTCTGATCACTGACGACGGCGAGCCGTCTCGCACGCTGCGCGGCATCGCCACCCGCTTCGACATCATGGAAATCAGTCGTTATCACGGCCCGAGAAGGACCACCCGAGACGTTGACCAGGAGACACGCGCTTGAACCCATTCCACGTACTGGAGACCGTCCAGGAAGACTACCGTAAGTACGTCGAGAGCTTCCAACTCATCAAGAGTGCGGACATCCCGCCGCTGCTCGCGGACGCCATCGATCAGGGGGAGCTTTTGTGGAAGGAACCCTACGTCCAAGTTTCCCGACGCTTCCAGCCTGGTGGTCCCCTCACTGCCCTGATCCAGGACGGCACGCTCCACTCCGACTGCGCCCAAGTCTTCTACCGCGACGAGAATGATCCACACAGTCCCCCCATCGCGCTCCACTCCCATCAGCGGCGCAGCGTAGAAGCGGCGGCACGCGGGGAGAACTACTTGGTCAGCACGGGCACGAGTTCGGGCAAAAGCTTCTGCTTCTTCGTCCCCATCGTGGACCGCTGCCTGAGGATGCGCGGCACGCGCGGCCTCAAGGCCATCATCGTCTACCCCATGAACGCCCTGGCGAACAGCCAGTATTGGAACATGGCCCGCCGCCTCCACGGGACGGGGATCAAAATCGGCAAGTTCACGGGTCAGACCGAGCGCACGGACGAGGCGGCTCTGGACGCCTACCGCCGCATGGCGGGCAGCACCGAGCCCTTCGACAGTGAGGTGCTCTCGCGCCAAACCATGTTTGAGAACCCGCCTGACATTCTGATCACGAACTACAAGATGCTGGAGTATATGCTGATCCGCCCCCAGGATCGGCGGATGCTCAACCCCGAGTGGGCGGACGCCCTCCAGTTCCTAGTGTTAGATGAGGCCCACACCTATGAGGGGCGGCGCGGGGCGGACGTGGCCCTGCTGGTCCGCCGCCTCAAGCGTCGCATGAACGGGCGCGGGCGCGTCCGTTGCGTCGCCACCTCCGCGACCGTCGTCAAGACGGGCGACCCCCAGCAGGCCCGTGCCGAGGTGTCCCAGTTCTTCGAGCAGCTCTTCGGCGAAACGCTGGGCGCGTACATCACCGAGGAGGAGGAGGCCCTGCCGCCCGCGACCTACCCGCTGCCGCAAAATCTCGTGGGCGAACGTGCGCTCCTGACGGCCTTCGACCCGCAGACGCCCACGACGGTCTGGCCTCTGGCCGAGGCGCTGCTCGAGAAGTCTTTGGCTGTTCATGAGCGCAACCCGCAGTCTCTGCGTGCTCTGCTGGACGGCTTCGAGGGCTTCCATTTTCTGACCCGCGCCTTGGCCGAACGACCCCGCCAGGTCGGGGAACTCGCCGAGGCATTGCGAGCGGAGCGGCCCGAGTTGACCGAGGCCCAGGCGCGCTTCGTCGTCGAGGCCACTCTGCGCCTGGGCCTGGTGGAGATGGACGGCAGCCGACAGATCATCCCGATCAAGTTGCACGCCTTCTTCCAGTCGGGCGCGAAAATCTACCGCTGCCTGCGCTGCCTGCATCTGTCCCTGAAGGGCGAAACGGTGTGCGCCGTCTGTGCCGCCGAGGGGCGCGGCGAGTTGCCGCTGTTCCCCCTCCACTTCTGCCGCTGCTGCGGCGAGGAACTCGCGGGGCTGACCTGGGACGACGAGGGGCGGACGTTGCCCTGGGACATGGACCAGACGGAGGGGCGGGCCGCGAACGCGGGATACCTTTACCGCCTGCCCGATGAGTCGGCGATGGACGGGGTCTGGGAGGGAGTGCCCGAGGAGTGGCTCAAGCAGGATGGCAAGCCGCGCAAGGGCAAGGAGCGGCACGTGCCGTTGGCGGTGACGCTCGACATTGTGGCGGGGCGCATCATGGAAGAGTCCCTCGTGACGGGCACAGGCCGCGTACTGGGCGCGGTCGCACGGTTCCCCCTAAAGATGTGTCCCGCGTGCGCGGTACTGCGCACCGAGGGCAGTCTGCGCGAGGCCAACAAGCTCAGCTTCGTCAGCAAGGTCGGACGATCCACGGCCATCAACGTGCTCACGCTGTCCCTGCTCGGCGCGCGGGCCGACGAGACCAAGGCGAAGTCGCTGGTCTTCTGCGACGTGCGCCAGGATGCCGCGCTCCAGGCGGGCAACATGGACGACTGGTACTCACACGTCCTGTTCCGCTGCCTGCTGCGGGGCGTCCTCCAGGGCGCGCCGGCCGCCGGCTGGGACGTGCAGGAGGTCGCCAAGAGGCTCTTCGTGGACATGGAGCGGCAGAACTTCTTCGCCGAGCACCTGCCAGGCGTGGAGCTGGACTCGTCCCGCAAGCAGAACGTCGTCATGGACTATCTCCAGTATTGCCTCCTTGAGGACCTGGCCGTCTCCCGCTTCTACACGGACGTGAACCTGGAGGAGGTCGGCCTGCTGCGCGTCGGCTACGAGGGGCTGTCCGAGCTGGTGGCAGCGTCGGCCCCGAAGTTCCCAGGGCTGATCGTGGAGCAGGCCCACGACCTGTTGCTGGGCGTCCTGGAGGAGCTGCGCCGCAACCAGGCGTTCGCCCACGACGCCTGGCTCGACCGAGAACGCTTTTGGGGCAAGTTCTACAAGCTCGGCTCGGACGAGGAGGCCCCCGAGCCGTTCCTGCTGCCGCGCGACTACTCCGCTCCCGCCGCACTGGTGGACGAGAAGGGCGACTCGGACGCCG
>JAYTRQ010000479.1:0-4297 GCA_043746125.1 Armatimonadota bacterium
AACCCCGCCGCCGCCGGCTACACTGGCCCCGGCTCCCTGGACTACAACATCGCCCAGATCCCGCAGATCAGCAAGACCGATACGGCTGACTGGTCGTTCCCCTCCGCCCTAGATTCCAGGGACCCCGGTACGACCCAGGGTTGGGTGAACAAGAGCAAGGACGGCACGGTCCGGCCTGCCCTGGGCAGTGTCTCCGGCTCCCCCGTCGTTTTCACCAACCTACACGAGACGACGGACACCACACAGAAGACGCGTATCTACTTCGCGGCCAACACGGGCCTGGAAGTGCCCGCCAACTCGCCCAACGCGACGACGGCGCCGACGGTGCGGCCAGATGACACGCAGACGGGACGCATCTGGGCCGTCAACCTGGACGGATCGGTTGGGACCACGACGAACTCGGGGGCCATCAACTCGACGACCAACGCCAACGTCTGGGCCTATCCCGCCGCCAACAACCCGAACGATGTGGGCTTTGACAAGATCAGTGAGCCGTCCGCGCCCATCGGCGCATTCCTACACATGACCCCGGCTATCGGCTACGTGCAGTTTCCGACGACAATCACCACCGGCAACACCATCGTCTACGCCCCCAAGGATCAAGTCGCGACCGGCGTGAACGGTATCAAGGGCCAGGTCGTCCCGATGCTGTATGCCGCCACGCGCGGCGTCAATGACACCGCCCTTTACGGCGTGGACATTGATGGGGCCTTCACCGTCACCAAAACGACCACGGCAGGCGTCATCACGATCACGCCCGCCGATCAGCGCACGGTCTATCGGCAGATCTCGCCCGGCGGCGCGATCTTCCAGTCGTCGCCGATCTTGATCACCAACGCGACCTCGACTGGCGGCAACGGCGGTTCGCTCCTGATCGTCGGCGGCAATACGCTGTATGACTTCAGCGCCACGCCCATCTCCAACCCGATCACCGGCCAAGGCTATCCACTCATCCGCGAAAACCGGGCCTTCGTCGGCTTCGGCCCGCTGTCCGCTCCTGCCGTGGCCGCCACAAACGTCAACGACTTGACCTTCGTCGGCGCCGCGCCCACTAACGTTGTCACCGACTGGGTGTACGTCGGCGACAGCAGCACGGGCCTCTGCCGTGGCATCACGCCCAACGACATTACAGACAGTGGCATCCCAACGGACCTGGGCGACATCGTGCCGCCGAACGAAGCGCCGGTGCCGCCCGTGGACTTGATCTCCATCCTGCGGACCTATCTCGTGAATGAACCGAACTCCGGCAGCACGAAGTACGCAGATCGGCTGACGATCGGCGGGACGCTCCCTGTGTACGAGTGGGGCCAGAACGTCTACATCCGTATCGCCAACGTCGTCCCGCCGAACCCCATCAACACCGCCACGGGGCTGGACGACCCCAAGCTATACGTCCACGACGATACGTTGGCGTTGGCTGACTTCATTACCGCTAGCCCACTCGCTCCGATCAATTTCTACACCAATCCGGGCACGGCGTACACAAACGCCGTCACCTACACTCTCTCCGATGCCACGCCTAACGGCAACATTGACAGCGGCCCTGTGAGCGTGGACAGCGGCTCGATCCCCGCGACCGCTCCTGTCGCGAGGGCACCTCTGGAGAACGGCTTCTACTCGCGGCCGACCTCCGATGCCAGTGCTGACCAATCGGGTGAAAATAACCTCATAGATGGGAACGGCAGTAAGTGGATTGCCGCCGCTACCTACTTCATCGGGGACGGGTCCGCCCGGAAGAACACGCCCGGTGCGCGTCGGCGCGTCCAGGAAGCGACACAGACCGTCACCATCCGAGTGTTCTATAACACCCTGCACAATGGCGACATCACCGATTTGAGAAACTTCACCCCCCTAGCGATAGTAGGCCCGACGGCTTTGGCCGGCTCGACCACCGTCTTGCGGGGCACGGCGACCAATGGCAACGAAGTCAGCGTTCCCGTCCGCGATGCCACCGGTGCCATCAAGAGCTACAAGTTCCAGGTCGTGAAGCCCTCCGACCAGCCGACGTTCGGCATCCTGAACCCCATTGCCATGCGCGGCGGCGGCGTTCCCCTGCCGCTTCTGAACGGAACCGCCTCAAACGCGGCGGTCGACATCGGGAATGATCTTGGGCCATTCCGGGGTGCGACCTCGCCTCCCTACAAAGACTCGACCGGCGCCCTTCAGGGGGGGGATAATTTTGCCCTGCAAGCGCTGACGAACGGCAACAGCGTCTATGAGTTTGCGCCTCCTTCCACGTCCGGCTCAGGGAATCCGACTATCCTGCCGTTGGTCGGCGATGCCAATGATCCAAATATGGTGCCGCAGACCGTCGTCACCAGCACCGGCCTGATTCCTAACAACAGTGGCGGCGACAACCGGGATAACAGCCCCAATGCTCCCCCGACCGGTTCCCATATTGGCAGTAACGTTGCTGACTCCGGGAATGGTCTGTCAGCCCCTAACTTCGGCTCCCCTGACCGGCCGTATGCGCTGGATGTGTTTGACCGCAGTGCCCTTGCTGTCGGGGCCAGTTCTACGGGCAGCACGGCCGTAGCGCGAAGCATCAAACTCAAGGCCGGCGGCGCTTCCGACACGGGCGGCACCTCCGGCACCGGTGGGCCGGGAATGTCCTGGAACGACAACACCCTGGGCCTGAGCACCGGCCACGACGCCGTGGTCAATTATCTGCCCTGGGAGACCCCGCCGACATCCTACAAGAACGGTGTCAACACCAGTTCGGACTACCCAGACATCGGGCCGCAGAACGTCTCCATGACGCTCCACGCTGACGATAACGCGGGCGGCAGCACTGCCAGCCTCAACTCGGATGGGGCCGTCCCCACGCCCGTGACGCCCGGCGCGGACCTCTTGCACCGTGTTGTCCACGCGACCCCGGTCCAGGTCCACGTCAACGTGCCCCGCTACCAGCCTGCCAACCAGCAGCTTTACTCCCAGACGCTCGGCGGAAGCGGCGGCTACAGCAGCGCGGGTGAGATCGTCCCGCAGGGGATCGGCTCGGCAGGTGACATTGTCTTCCCGATGGGCTACGTCACCACCCAGCGCATCTATGTGCCCAACGCCTCCGGCCGCTACCAGCCCGGCTGCGCCTACCGCGACGTCCGCATTTATACGGGCGTCCCGGTTAGCATGAGCACCAGCATCGCCGACGGCACCATTGACATCGGCAAGGTCCCCAGCGCCTTCGGCATCCAGACCAGCCAGTATGCCGGCCTTGGGCCGTTCGCGCCCTACAATGCGAACTACTACAACTACTTCCTGCCGGTCACGGTCCATAATGACGGCAACGTGAACCTGCTGAACGTCCATCTAGACCAGAAGGTTGTCGTCAACGGCGTCCTTCAGGCGCTCCAGATGCAGTCTGATCCCGTAGACCCTCTCTCAGACATCCCCGCCTACGACTTCAACTTCGTGACCGGCCCACGGACCGCTACCTTCGGGAGCGTCCCGGAACTGCCGTTCCTCATCCGCTCTTCCGTGGACACGGATTTGGCGGCAGCTTATGGGCGCAATCCCGGCATCGTCGCTGACACGACGCTGAATGCAGAATATCTGGGCACGACCTTCCACAAGGCCCTGCCCGGCAGCGCGATCCCGACGACCCTCCGGGTCCCAGATGCGCCTGACAGCCCCTCCAATCTGACGTTTGTCGTTCCGCCGACTACGGATGCGAATGGAAAACCACAGACCGTCCATCAAGCCCTGCCCCACATCAGCGTCGCTGTCCCCTTCGGGACGCCGGTCGGAGCCTATCGGCAGAATGTCCGCGCTTTCGAGGGGCTGGACACCCAAGGCTACAGCACCTACGCCGGCACTACGGGACCGAACCCGTACTACCCCCCCCAGTACGGCGGAGCCATTGGTGGGCGGCAAGCGCCCAACACAAGGCTAATGGATAGCTTGACTCTCGGCGTTCAGCCCATGAGCGATCCCGGCGTCACCGTCCGGGCGACCGTTCTGGAGGACCGCCTGACCGACGGCGATACGTTCGGCGGCCTGCCTCAGATTGACTCCGGCCCGGCCATTCCTGCCGTCGGGACGACACCAACCCAGTCAACGCCCGACTTCGCGCCCGCCGCCTTTCGGGACCCCACAAGCGGCGGGATCGGTATCTACTGGACGTCCGGCCGACCCGTCTCCGGTTCCACCTCGCAGTACAACATCCAGGGCGCTTACGTGCCGTATAACCTGAACAGCGCCACGTTGCCCGGCAACTACTTCCTGCCGGGGAACGTGAGCGGGACCTCAGCACTGGGCTGGTGGAATCCGTTCACGCCGACACTGATAACGGGCACCA
>JAYTRQ010000480.1:0-4294 GCA_043746125.1 Armatimonadota bacterium
GCCTGGGTAAAGACGCTGGACGACGAGTTCAACGACCCAGCCCTGGATGCGTCCCATTGGAGCGTGTATGGCCCCAACTACTGGGACAAACAGACCCACTGGAGCCGGAATGACGTCCTCCTCGGCGGCGGAGTCGTGAAGCTTCGCTATGAGAAGAAGACCGGATTCGGCAACGATGACCCGACGCAGAAGCCCAGCGACTACGCTGCCGGATACCTGCACACTTACGGTTTATGGAGGCAGCGCTACGGCTACTTCGAGGCGCGGATGAAGCTTCCGACGACGCTTGGCCTCTGGCCGGGCTTCTGGATGATGCCGGATCGCGGGCCGGAGGTCGGTCCGGAACAGTGGAGGCGTCAGGATACCGGGAATGGCGGGATGGAGTTCGACATTATGGAGCACCTGACTCGGTGGGGCCGCTTCCGGTACAACATTGCCATGCACTACGACGGCTATGGGAAGGACCAGAAGCAGCTCGGCTCGGACAAGACTTACGTCCGGCCGGACAAAGATGGGTTCATCACGTGTGGCCTGCTTTGGACCCCTGGCTTGGCGATCTACTACTGCAACGGGCAGGAAGTCCTGCGCTGGAAGGACACTCGCGTGTCGAACGTCCCGGGGATCGTAATGTTCACCCTGCCGGAGGGTGGCTGGGACAATAGTGCGCTGGATGAGACGAAGTTGCCGGCCGACTTCGTCATTGACTACATGCGCGTCTGGCAGCGCCGTGACCTCGCCTCATCTGTGGATGGGGTTTTGCCACGGCACTAGCAGCTATTTTGCTGAACCGCGCCTAAACCCTTGACATTCGGGAAAGCGGGCAGTATAATAGGGAGGTTGTTTTTAGAGAAATCCCGCGTGTCGCCGAGGCCGCGGGGTCCATCACGAGCAAAGGGGCATCGGCAAGCTTTTCTTCTCTTCCCTTGGGATTTTCTCCCGTTTGGGACTTGAGTTGGAATAGAAACAAAACAGTCACTTCTGACGACGCATGCCCCGTGCCGCCGCCTTTCGTGAACAAGCGGCCGTCGGGGTGTTTTTGTGCCCCGGGTCCCTGTCCGAAAATCGAAATAAACAGAAGTTATCTACTCCGAAAGGACACAGACCGCGATGCCGACGATCAGTCAACTCGTACGCAAAGGCCGCAAGCGCATGACCAAGAAGAGCAAGGCGCCGGCGATGAAGGGTAACCCCCAGAAGCGCGGCGTCTGCCTCGTGGTCCGCACGGTCTCACCTAAGAAGCCCAACTCGGCCCTTCGCAAGATCGCTCGCGTCCGGCTGACGTCGTCCGGGCGCAACAGCCCCGGCACGGAAGTCACGGCCTACATTCCCGGCATCGGCCACAACCTCCAGGAACATAGCGTTGTCCTGATCCGAGGCGGTCGTGTCAAGGACCTGCCGGGCGTCCGCTACCACATCGTCCGTGGTACGCTGGACACCCAGGGCACCAAGGATCGCAAGAGCAGCCGCTCCAAGTATGGCACCAAGCGGCCGAAGCCCGGCGCACCCGCCGCGACCGGCAAGAAGCGTTAAATAACCAGGAGAGATTAAAAGATGCCGCGTAAAGGACCCGCGAAAAAGCGCGTGATATTGCCTGACCCTATCTACCACAACCGCCTGGTCACCCGGTTCGTCAACCGAATGATGCTGTGCGGCAAAAAGAGCCTGTCCGAGACCATCTTCTACAAGGCGATGGACCAGGTCGAGGCCAAGACCGGCCGCAAGGGCATTGAGATCTTCGAGGCCGCCGTACGCAACGTCATGCCGCAGGTGGAAGTTAAGCCCCGTCGCGTCGGCGGCGCTACCTATCAGGTGCCGATGGAGATTCGGGCGGACCGCAAGACGTCCCTTGCTCTGCGCTGGCTGGTCGCCGCCGCCCGGCGGCGCAACGGCAAGACGATGATCGACCGGCTGGCCGGCGAACTGACCGATGCCGCAAACAACACGGGCGCGGCCGTCCGGCAGCGTGAAGAGAAGCACAAGATGGCGGATGCCAATAAGGCGTTCGCACACTACCGGTTCTAGTGACCGTTTTCGGAACGGCCGTTTTCAGAAAAGCAGCACACTATGGCACGCGAATATAGTCTGGAAAAAACCCGCAACATCGGCATTGCCGCCCACATTGATGCCGGTAAGACCACTTGTACTGAGCGAATCCTCTACTACACGGGACGCTCCTACAAGATCGGCGAGGTTCATGAGGGCGCGGCGACGATGGACTGGATGGAGCAGGAGCAGGAGCGAGGCATCACGATCACGTCTGCCGCGACCACCTGTTTCTGGGGCCTGGAACCGAGCCTGGACCCGATCAAGGCCAAAGAAGGCGGCCGCGAGAGCACGCATCGGATCAACATCATTGACACGCCGGGACACGTAGACTTCACCGTCGAAGTCGAGCGTTCCCTGCGAGTTCTGGATGGTGTTGTCGCGCTGTTTGACGCCGTGGCCGGCGTTCAGCCGCAGTCCGAAACGGTTTGGCGACAGGCGACCAAGTACCATGTCCCTCGCATGTGCTTCGTCAACAAGATGGATCGCACTGGTGCCGACTACTTCTTTGCCGTCGGCACCATTGTGGACCGTCTGGGCGCGAACGCCGTCATGCTTCAGATTCCCATCGGGGCGGAAGGCGACTTCACAGGCGTCATTGACCTGGTCGAGAACCGCGCCATCGTCTACAAGGGCGATGACGGCAAGGTCTTCGAGGTCACTGACATCCCGGCTAATCTCCAGGAAGAGGCCGCGAAGTATCGCGCCTTGATGATCGAGAAGGTAGCTGAGTGCGATGACGCTCTGATCGAGAAGTTCCTGGCGGAAGAGCCGATTACGCCTGCCGAGCTCAAGAAGGCCATCCGCAAGGGGACGATTGATCTCCAGATCGTGCCGATCCTATGCGGCTCGGCCTACAAGAACAAGGGCGTACAGCCTCTGCTGGACGCCGTCATCGAGTACCTGCCCTCGCCACTGGACAAGGGTGCGGTCATGGCGATCAACCCGGATACGGAACAGGAAGAAGCCCGCGAGCCGTCCGATGAGGCGCCTTTCGCCGCTCTCGCGTTCAAACTGATGAACGACCAGCATGTCGGCAACCTGACTTTCTTCCGCGTGTACTCAGGCAAGCTGACCAAAGGCTCCTACGTCTACAACGTCAACAAGCAGAAGCGCGAGCGCATTTCGCGTATCCTGCGGATGCATGCCAACAAGCGTGAGGAAGTAGACGAAGTCTTCGCCGGCGAGATCGCTGCCGCTGTCGGCTTGCAGCTTTCGACGACCGGCGACACGCTGGCCGACGAGAAGCGGCCGGTCCTGCTGGAAACGATCTCGTTCCCCGAGCCGGTTATTTCCGTCTCCATTGAGCCAAAGACCAAGACCGACCAGGAGAACATGGGCAAGGCCCTTCAGCGCTTGGGCGCTGAGGACCCGACCCTCCGCATTCGCACCGACGAGGAAACCGGCCAGATTATTCTATCTGGAATGGGCGAACTTCACCTGGACATCATCATTGACCGGATGCGGCGTGAGTTCAAGGTCGAAGCAAACCAGGGTCGCCCCCAGGTCGCTTACAAAGAGACCGTCAAAAAAGAGGCGATGGCGCGGGTGCCATACAAGCGCCAGTCGGGCGGCAAGGGCCAGTACGGCGACTGCGAACTCGTCGTGATCCCGCTGGAACCGGGCGAGGGCTTTATCTTCGAGAATAAGACCGTCGGTGGCTCTATTCCGAAGGAGTTCATCAACCCGATCCAGGCTGGCGTCAAGGAAGCGATGGAAACAGGCGTCTCGGCCGGCTATCCGATGGTGGACATCAAGGTCCAGGTTGTAGACGGCTCGTTCCACGAAGTGGACTCGTCCGAAATGGCGTTCAAGATCGCCGGCTCGATGACCTTCAAAGAAGCTGCCCGTAAGGCACAGCCGGTTATCAAAGAGCCGATCATGGCCGTCGAAGTCGTTACCCCGGACCAGTTCCTGGGCAGCGTCGTCGGCGACCTGAACTCTCGACGCGGCATGATCGAGGGCCAGGAGAACAGCCACGGTGGGACGATGGTCATTAAGGCCAAGGTACCACTTGCCGAGATGTTCGGCTACGTCACGAGCCTCCGCTCGATGACGCAGGGCCGGGCCTCCTCGACGATGGAGCCGTCCCACTACGCCGAAGTGCCGCGAAACGTCGCGGAAGAGTTGACTGTGAAGGCCGCCGGCAAGACCCTGGTGCGCCAGCAATAACGATTTCTCGGGAGTGGTTTCAGACCCTCTCGATCTGACGGGTATCGGAGAAACCAATGGGAAAAGCGAAGTTTGACCG
>JAYTRQ010000481.1:0-4291 GCA_043746125.1 Armatimonadota bacterium
GGGGTGGGGGACGTCACCCTCATCAGCGGCGAGACACTCGGCTCAGAGCGTCCCTATGTGCTGGGAGTCACAAGCGCGGTCATCGGCGAAGGGAAAACCACTGTCGCCCTCCACCTGGCGATGACCATCGCCCGCGATACGTTCAAGCGCGTCTGCCTCATTGACATGAGCCTGGGGGCGGGAGACCTCGCCGCCCGTCTGGGCGTGCCCCCGCGCGGCGAAGGCGTCATCCCCGTCCTGGAAGACAGCGACAACGTCGTGCCCACCTTGCAGCTTGCGGGCTGTGATAATCTGGTCATCATCCCTGCCGGCAGGGCCCCCACGAATGCCGCCCGGCTGGCCCGCTCCCCCCGCATCGCCCAGCTCATCATCTCCGCCCGTATGGCGTTCGACGTGGTCATTGTGGATATGCCCGCCGTCGCCTCCGACAACGCCCTGCCGCTGACCCGGCATGTGGATGGGCTCTTGGTGGTCATCCGAGCCGGCGCGACTCCACGAGACGTGGTCGCCCAGGCCCTCGACGCCCTGGGGCGGGACAAGGTCATCGGCGTCACGCTGAACCGCGTGAAAACGTCCGCCCCGTCCTGGCTCCGCAAGCGGATTGCCAAAGCCTAGGCTTTTTAGAGTGCGGAGTCCGGGATGTTTGTACTGTGGCCAATCCTCGCGGCTCTGGCGGGCCTCCCCGCCTGCGCCGGCGTTCTGTCCCTGCTGTTCCTGCTGGCCTGCGCGAGCCGCCGACGGGAACGGCCTGCCCCTGCTACCCCCTCTACGCTGCCGACACTGGCCGTCATCGTGCCCGCCCACGACGAAGAACTTGTCCTGGCCGCAACCCTGGACAGTCTGAGCACCCAGGACTACCCGCCCTCGTCCTTCCAGGTCGTCGTCGTCGCCGATAACTGCACCGATGGCACCGCCGCCCTCGCCCGTGCCCGCGGCGTGACCGTTTTGGAGCGCACCCACGCCGACGAGCGCGGCAAGGGGTATGCCCTTAACCACGCCGTCTCGCACCTGCTCGCTCTGACCGTCCCGCCCGAAGGCTTCGTCATCGTGGACGCCGATACGCAGGCTGCCCCCGACTTCCTCTCCCAGATGGCTGCCCGCCTCACCGCACACACCGACTCACATGGCTTAGGGGCCTGGCAGGGCCGCTACGGCGTTCTGAACGCCGGCGATGGCTGGCGGGCCGCCCTCATGGCGGGTGCGTTCGATCTGGTCAACCACGTCAAGCCGCTGGGCCGAGAGATGCTGGGCCTCAGTGCCGGCCTCAAGGGCAACGGCATGGCCTTCACACGGGCTGTCGCTGTCGCCCTACCTTGGCCCGGTGGCAGCTTGACCGAAGACCTGGATTACGGTCTGGACCTGGCCCGACGCTTCGGCCTGCGTGTTGCCTACGTCCCCGAAGCCCGCGTCCTGGCCCAGATGCCGGCCGATGCGGCTCCGGCTGCCTCCCAGCGGGCGCGCTGGGAGCGGGGGCGTCTCGGCTTGCTCCGCACCCGCGCCTTGCCCCTGCTCGCTGAAGGCCTCCGTCGCCGCAGCTTTCTGCTCGTAGACCTTGCCTGGGATCTGTTCACGCCGCCCCTGGCCGAACTCGCCGTCCTCATCCTTACATTTGCCGCCCTGACCGGATTCGGCCTTTCGCAGCATCTGCTGCCCCATCTCGCGCTCTGGCTCGTCGCCGCTGCCTTCTGCCTCCTCGGCCTGCCGGTCTATGTCCTGGGCGGCCTGCGCGTGTCCCAAGCCCCGCCGGAGGCCTACGCCGCCCTGCTCCGCGCCCCGTTCTACGCCGCCTGGAAGATCGCCCTGCTGCTCGGCCACTTCCTCAAGCGCGGTCGCCAGTCCGACGAATGGGTCCGCACGGCCCGCGCCCCGCTGACTCCTTCAGAGACGGCCCTCCCCCAGGCCTCGAAGGTGCCGCCCAAATGACCATCGTTCTGCCCATCGTCTTCGCTGCCGCCCTCATGGGCCTCTTCGTCCGCCGCATCACGTCCGTCCACTGGGCTATGCTGGCCGCCTGGATCGCCCTGATCATTGGCTACCACTTCATTAAGCACTAGCCCGTAGACACGAAAAAGCCCCGGCACGGGAAGTGCCGGGGCTTTTTCTGGCCGATACCTAACGCGAGTGTCCGCACCCGACGGCGTGTGGATGCATCTCGCAGTACAATTCCTCCCGGTCATGCCGGCAGGCGTTTCCCTCCGCCGTCTCCGTCTGGATCGTCGCGTGCCCGATGCTGAACCCGTCATGCAGCCGCGTGTTCAGAGCCGCCACGATCCCCTGACTCTCCGCCACCGAGCAGTTGTCCGGCAGCACCACGTGGCAGGACAGGAAGTGCAGCCCGTCACTGACAGTCCATACATGCAGGTCGTGGACGTCGCAGACAGGCACCGTCGCACGGATGGCGTCCGCCAGCTCCTCTACGTCCACTCCCTTCGGCGTCCCTTCCATCAGGATGTTGCTGGCCTCGCCGATAATGCCCCACGATGAGTACAGGATAAAGCCCGCGATCAGCACCGACACCAGAGGGTCCGCCGCCGTCCACCCCGTCAGCTTGATGACCAGGCCCGCCACGACCACGCCCAGCGATGAGAGCGCGTCCCCCACCATGTGTACGTAGGCCGCCCGCGCGTTCAGACTGTGGTGGCTGTCTCCCCGCAGGCTCCACGCGATCACCGTGTTCATCACCACGGCGACGCCCGCGACCGCCATCATCGTCGTCCCCGCCACTGCCTCGTGGTTCTGGAACGAATGCCAGGCCCCAACGAGAATCCCCAGCGCGATCACCACCAGCGCCCCCGCGTTCGCGAGGGCGGTCAGGATGGCGACCCGATGATACCCGTACGTCTTCCCCGGCGTCGCCGGCCGTCGGGCAACCCAGATCGCATACGCCGCCAGCCCCAGCGCCAGGGCATCGCTCGCGTTATGCCCCGCGTCCGAGACCAGGGCCAGCGAATGCGCCCGCAGACCAAAGTAAGCCTCCGCCGCCACAAATGTCACCGTCAACCCGAGCGACAGCCAAAGCCCCCGCCCCTCCGTCGCCCCATGCGTGTGTCCAGCCATGATCCTATTATACCCTGCTCAGAACGACCCCATCACCTTCCCTCCACCCTGTCGGGGCGGCCCCCCATGGCCCCCCTTCCCGCCCTCAATCTCCTCTTCAACCCAATCATCTTCGGGAGACTGCAAGACACCATGGCGGGCACAATGGAACGCAAAATCCCTCAGAGCTTCGTCGGCCCATTCATCACTGTATTTTGGGAGGTCCCGCGCGTCCAGGAGAGGCGCCGCCGGCTGCTCCGCCGCAGGCGGAACGGGATCGCGGGCAAAACTTTCTGATCTGTCAGCATACGCGCAATCTCCTGCCACTCTCACCACAAAAAGCGCCCCACCGCAGAGGCACTGCTTGCCGCGCCCTCAAGTCCTGCTCCTCCTCCCGTTGCGGGAGGAGTACCCGCGCAGCGGGGGAGGTGGGTTCCGGCCCCCCAGAACTGGGGGCTAGGAGGCCATCTCCGCCACCCGCACCCGCACCGGCCCTTCCGCCAAAAGCCCCTGCGCCCGCGCCTTCGCCCCGAACGTCTCCAGCGCCCGTAGATGCTCTCCGCCCAAGTCGTAATCCATCACGTCCGTCAGATAATGCCGGCACTGACGCACGCTCGCCCCGATCCGCCGCGACTCTTCCTCGGCAATCTCGTCCAACTGCGTCTGCCCCCATGCCTTCGCCGCCTGCAAACACCCCACCAAGTGCGGCGTGACGTTCTCCGGCCGACCCAGCCAGACCGCATACACGAACGGCAGACCCGTCAGACGACGCCACCCCCGGCCCAGATCCACCACTTGCAGCCCCGCCCCGTCCGCCCGCATCCCTGGATCACCGATCAGCAGGCACGCATCGGCAATCGCCAGCATCGCCCCCAGGTCCGGCGCGGCATGAATGAAAGCTGGGTACGAGTCCAACTGCTCGGCCAGCAAGATCTTGAGCAGGGCCACCGACGTCAGCGAGGACGTGTCCAGTGCCAGCGACTCGATCTTGCGCCACGGCACCTTGGCAAACGCCCGCACCGATTCGATGTCGTCCTGCCCCGAAATCGAGACATTAGGCGCGATGACGTACCCCGGCGTCCGGAAATACTCAAACGACGACACCAGAGCCGCCGAGATCTCCCCTGCCGCGAGACGCCGCGCCAGTTCCGACGGCACCGCGTAGACCACCTCCACGCCCGATGCCCGCCCCTCCTCGGTGTGCGAGAACCACCGAGTCAGAGGCTTCTCGTTCAGATACGGCACGCTGCCGATC
>JAYTRQ010000482.1:0-12924 GCA_043746125.1 Armatimonadota bacterium
TTGTCCTTTGGTGTGAGAATGTGTTGGGCTTCTACCGGCCCGTCTTCGCCCGGCTGGCCCGCACGGCCACCCGGCCGCCCTTCTGCTTGCCTGCCCATCGGGTCCAGCGCTGCATCGGCTCGGTGGCTTTCAGGGCTTCAATCGTATTGTAAACGCGCTCCAGCTCAGGCAGGGTGAACAGGGCATGGATCTGTTTGTGACAGTCCACGCAGACATCTGCCGTCACCCGGCCGTCGCGAGACTTGGGGATCAGGTGGTGCTTGGACGGCGTGAGAAAATCCCCCCTGCGCTCGCACAGGGGGCAGTGAAAGTCTGCGCTGGCGTCAGCGCGGGCGGGGATGTTCGCCATGTTCTAACAACACCGCGCGGGGGCGATTTGTGCCTGAAAAGTGCCTGAAACGTGTGCCTGGAAAAGTGCCTCACCCGGCCGAAGAAAGCCGGGTGAGGTCTTTCCTGTCAGTGCCCTGAGCGGGACTCGAACCCGCATAAGGTTGCCCTCGGGGGATTTTACTTACCGCTACCGCTTTCGCGGCCAGCCGCACGGATGGGTGCGCCTGTTCGTGGTCTGGACTGTCTCTTTGCCGTGCCGCTTATCAAAGATGAGCGGGTTAGGCAGCTCCTGTACAGTCTCTACACTCGGCGAACCGTGATGTGGTCCGCCTAGCTCGGGATTGTCCTGCCGCCCGACTCTTCCGAGAAGGGCGGGTTAGAGTTCCCCGAATTAGGGAGCTGCTGACGGCCGGGTTTCCCCGACCGCGACCCATTTCCTAAGTCCCCTGTGTCTGCCATTCCACCACCAGGGCGTCCTGCTCCGAAAGTATACCACGCGGCGGAATTGGAAGTCAAACTGGGCGACACAAACGGAGGGGAGATTGTCTGTATCCAGGGAGAGCGCGGCAGCAGTGGTGACTGCAATGGGCGTTGTTGCATAAACCGGTGAGGCCCCTCTGCGGCGCTCACCCGGCACTGGAAGTGCCGGTCTACCCGGAGGAAGTGCCTCCGGCACTGAAGGTCTCGCAGCCCCGGAGGGGCTTTCTCCGAGTAGACCGGTTCTTTCACACCGAGTTCTTTCACACCGAGTTCTTTCACACCGAGTTCTTTCACACCGGGTTCGGGGGACGGTGAGCGGGCGACTGTATTTATGCAACAACGCCACTGCAATGGCGACTGCAATGGAGTAAACTCTTTCGCTCGGTGGCCTACGGCCGGGTTACCGCCTGCCGCACTGGTCAGCACGGAGCAACCGCACCCAACTGGCTACCTGGCGGGCGACTCGGGGAGCGCGGGGACAAGAATGGCAGTTACTGGTATTTCTTTTGGCCTATTCCTCTGCCCGCGCAGGCGGTCAGTCGGCGTCCGCGCCGCGTAGCGAAGGAGTTCACTCCATTGCATTGAAAGAGGCACAAGCGCTGGCGGCTCTTTGCGATCGCCTGGCCAGTGTTCGATGCCTCGTAACGTTCCGCCCGCCCGCCCCGTAGGACTCTCCAAAGGGCCGCCGACACGGTCCATTCAGGCCCGGCCTATTTAGGAGACTTTGACCATGACCGACCCGACTCGAACCCGTCTGACCCGCCGCGAAGCCCTGAAGGCCGCGGCGGGCCTCTCGCTCTCAGCCGCCGCCCTCGCGGCCGTTCTGCGCCCCGCCCAGGCCGATCCGCTGCCCGTGCCCAATGAACGGGCTATGCCGCCCGCCGATCTGCCCCCGACCGCCCCACTCATCGTGCCGCCGGGCGGGGCGACGGGTCTAAACGGTCCCTTCCACCTGCCGCTGCTCCCCTACGCCTACGATGCCTTGGAGCCGTTCATTGACGCACAGACCATGCAGATCCACCACGACAAGCACCATGCGGCGTACGTCAAGAACCTCAACGCCGCCTTCCCCAAGCTGGGCGAGGCCCAGCAGGTCGGCCCACTGGATGCGTCCGGCCTCGTCCGGGGTCTGCTGACCCGGCCGCACATCACCATTGCCGACCCAAACAGCCCCGTGTATGAGGCCGTTCGTAATAACGGCGGCGGGCATTACAACCATTCGCTGTTCTGGCAGATGATGAAGCCAGGTGGGGGAATGCCGACCGCCGATCTGGCGGGCGCGATTGACAAGAAGTTCGGCAGCTTGACGTCGCTCCAGGATCAGATGACGGCGGCGGCTTTGGCTCGGTTCGGCAGCGGTTGGGCCTGGCTGTCACTTGGTCCGGACGGGGCGTTGCGGGTCGAGTCCACGGCGAACCAGGACAGCCCGTTGATGTACGACCGGACGCCTCTTCTGGGCGTGGACGTCTGGGAGCACGCTTATTACCTAAAGCACCAGAACCGGCGGGCGGAGTACGTCGCCGCCTGGTTCCACGTGGTCAACTGGGACTTCGTGAGTGCGCGGTATGATGCGGCCCGGAAGGCGTGAGGCCCGAAGAGGCCTCCCAGCCCCGAATAACGGGGGGAGTCCGATGTGAGAAGGAGGGCGGGGGGGACCTCGCCCTCCTTTCCAGCACCGATCCGTCCCTGAGACCAAAGCACATCCCATGTTCAAACGCAAAACGCGCGAGCCTCTGGCGTCCGAAGCGACCGACAATATCCATCCGTGGGAGATGCTGGACGAGGCCGGGATCGCCACCCACACGGCCCGACTGCGGGACTCCCGGCCAGACCGGAACTTGATCGCCTTCGCACGGCGTCTGGACCGGGACGCCCTGGCTGGCTTTGACAAGGGGCCGGGCGGGCGCGGCAAAGTGGTCGTGGTCGTGGAAGGCGTGGACGCGGGGGAGGGGGCGACGGAGACGGCGTATCCGGGCTTCGGCGCGTGGTTCGACGCGGCACTGGGGGAGGCGTAGACCCCCCCGCGACAAGTCGCTTCCCCCCCGAAGCGGGAGGGTTAGGAGTTCCTGAGGGGGAGGAGGGTCGTGACGGAGGTCGCATTTCCTGACGGCGGCCAGTCAAGACGGCCCGCCTTCCGTGCCTAAATCTCCTAACCCTCTGGAACTCCTAACCCTCCCGCTTCGGGGGGGAAGCGACTTGTCGCGGGGGGGTCTACCCACGCACCCATTCCAACCGGCCCCGCTGCCTCCGGCTGGCCACCCAGGCACCCCGCATCGCCGCCAGTGCCAGAATCCCGTCGAAGAATATGCTTAGGCCGTCACGACCATCAAGGCGGCCGTCGTACCAGTGCTGCCAGGGAGAGCAGACTGTCAGGTGGCCCCACGGCAGTTCCACCCAGTCGCCCCAGACGTTCTCGACGCCCTGAAGCATGACCCCGGCTGCTAGAACCGCCCCGGCCGCCGCCACGGCCTTTCGTGGAAAGGACCGTCCGACGATCCAGCCCATCAGCCACCAAACAGGGGCTGGCGCGAGCAAGTACGCGAACGGTGTGGTGGCTGCCTCGGGCCAGCTGTGTAGAATTCTCATCCACCCTATAAACGGGACCACGTACTGAGGCACCGCAAGGGGAAGCGCGTTTACCAGCACGACCGCCGTAATGGCGGCCCCCAGAAAGCTCCTGCGGTTGAGCGTCCGGCCCCGCCGCCACGCCCGAACGATGCCCTCGGCCTGCTCAGCAGGCGACCCGAACTCCTCCACGGCCGTCGCCGCTGCCTCGTCCTCGGTCTGCCCCCACTCGCGGTGGACGATGACGGCGTTCTCCAAATGCGTCCGCATCTCGCGCAGTTCTTCGTCGCGCCTCCTCGCGGGCAGCAAACTCAAGGAGGCGGCGACCGCGTCCAGATACCGTTCCAGTCGTACGTCCATGACGACCCCCTTTCAGTCCCGTACCACCCGCATCGGCCTGACCCGTGCCGTCTGCCACCGGCTGCCCGCCCAAGCCCCCAGCAGGACGAGTGAGACCTCAAGCCCGGTGAATACGGCCTGTTGGGGAGTGCAGGCCAGTGGGAACGCAAACCACGCCCTTGCGTGGCTCAGATGGAAGACCTGGAACGTTAACCCCCAGGCGAGATGAGCGCCCAAGGCCAGCCCGACGGCGGCGACGGCCCGGCGGGGGAAGAAGACACCGACAAGCGCCCCCATGAGGAGCGAGACCATGTCTGAGGCCACGAAACAGCCAGCCTGAAGCGACGCCAGAACCCACCACAGGGCGGGTCTAGTTGGCTCAATGTGTTGGAAATAGGCCATAATGGTCGGGTACAGGAATGGGTCCAGGAGCCTGGGTAGGAAGCTCAATAGAGCCAGCGCACACGCCGCCGCGCCCCAGAAGCCGCGCCGGTCCAGCGTCACGCCCCGCCGCCAGGCCGCCACGGTCTCCTCGCCCACCGTGCCGGGCGGCCCGAATTGGTCCAAGACGGCCTGCGCCGCCACGTCCCCCGACTGGCCCTGCGCCAGCCCAGTGGCAAAGGCGGCCTCTAAGTGTGCCCGCATCTCGCGCAGTTCGTCCGCCCGCGCTTTCGCAGGGAGCGGCCCTATCTGGGCCGAGACCTCGGTCAGATATGTGTCAAGCCGGCTGTGCATGGCCCTGTCCCCCTTCTTCTGTCTGTCCAACGTCCAGTTTCCTTAGCAACGTGTGCAGGAGGGTCGCGTAATCGCGCAGGGCGGCCGTGCGAGTCCGCCGCTCCCCCTGCCCGGCTTCAGTGAGGGCGTAGACCTTGCGGTCTGCGCCTTTGTCCTGTACCTCCCATGTGCCGACGATCAGGCCATCCTGCTCCAAGACGCGCAGGGCGGGGTAGAGTGTGCCTTCGCGCAGGTGCAGGGCGCCGGAGCTGAGGTGTTCCACCTCGCGGGCGATGGCGTAGCCGTGGCGGGGTCCGGCGCCCAGGACGGCTAGGACGAGGGCGGGCAGGTCGCCTTTGGCAAGGTCGCGTCTCATGGGATACCTCCTATTTCTAGGCTCATGGGGATAGTATACAAAGATTTGAGAGGTATGTCAAGGGGTGGTTCTGACGGGTCGGAATGAGCGCACAACCGGCACTGGAAGTGCCGGTCTACCCGGAGGAAGTGCCTCCGGCACTGAAGGTCTCACAGCCCCGGAGGGGCTTTCTCCGAGTAGACCGGTGTTTTAACACCGGGTTCTTTAACATCGGGCTCGGGGGACGGTGAGCGGGCGACTGCATTTATGCAACAACGCCGTTTTGAACGGCTCGCCTCTGTTTGGCCCTCCAGCACAGCATCAGTTCTTAACAAAAGCTTAGCATAAGTTCCGCGTACCGCCTGCCACCAACTTTGCCTACGGATTTCTCAAAAGCGTAATTCTCGGCAGTGGGATCGGAGGAGGGTCCCGGCTAGCCGCCATCGTCCATTCGTCCCACGATGCCATCATCGGCTGGAACGTAGAGGGGAATGTCACGTCCTGGAACCCCGGTGCGGAGCGGCTTTACGGCTACGCGGCCGGGGAAATGATCGGCCGGGAGATCAGCCTGCTGGTGCCCCTGGAGCGGATGGCTGAGGAGGCCAAGCGGATCACGGAGCGCAGCCCGTAGAGCGCGCCGGCGGTGCCGAGCAAGGCTGCGGCGAGGGAGAGGGGGAGGGCTACCGGCGCAGGCTTCGACCAGGGGGCCATCCTTCGGCCGGAAGCGGCATAGCGGTAGGTGTCAGGTGGACCCCGCCAGGGCAGACACAGGTCGCCAACAAAGAGAAGAGCCCCTACCAGAATCGCGATGCCCTGCGCTTTGTTCGGAGACCGCGTCGCGCGGTTCCGATTGACGTAAGCCATGCCCATCCCCCCGAAGAGCGGAGAGGCCTGGCCTCAACCCGCCTCAACGTCTCCTGCGGCTCCCACCCCTACGCGCTCTTCTTCTGGCCGAAGGTCTCGAAGTCTATCTCGGGGAGGCGGGAGACGCCCTGGCGCAGGGCCATCTCCCAGGCCCCGTGGATCTCGCGCAGGTCTGGATCGGAGGCGGTGAAGCGGCGGCGGCGGGAGACTTCTAACTCGTCCGCCCGGTACAGGACCATGTCAATGGGGGGGCCGACGGCAACGTTAGAGCGCATGGTCGAGTCCATCGAGATCAGGGCGTATTTGGCGGCCTCTTCGAGCCGGGTCTCGTGGTAGCGGATGCCCCGCACGAGGATGGGGCGGCCGTACTTGTGCTCCCCGATCTGCAAAAACGGCGAGTCCTCCGAGGCGCACAGGGGGTTGCCCTGGGGGTACACGAGGTACAGGTCGTGGGGCTTGCCGGCGATCTGGCCGCCGACGATGAAGTTGACGTTGAAGCGGAAGTCGTCTTTCTCCAGGGCGGCGCGGTCGAGGTCGGAGACGTGGCGGACCTGGTCGCCGATGACGCGGGCGGCCTCGTACATCGTGTCCACCTGGGCCAGCCCCAGCCCCAGCTCGAAGTCGGCGCGCAGCAGGGTGAGGATGGACTGGGAGAGGGACAGGCTGCCCGACGTCATCAGGACGAAGACGCGCTCGCCGGGCTTTTCGAAGACGTGCAGCTTGCGGCAGACGCTGACCTGATCGGAGCCGGCGTTGGTGCGGCTGTCGGAGGCGAGGACGAGGCCCTCGTGGGTGATGATGCCCAAGCAATAAGTCATGGGGACATTCTACCCGGCGTGCGCGGAAAAACCGGCGGGCGGGAAAAAAGCGCGTGGGGTTTTGGCAGGACAGAGGGACGAGGCGGGTCCCCCGCCCTCTTGGAGAGGGCGGGGGGCCAAGCCCCCGCGCTAGGGCTGGGCCGGGGCGCGGCTGGCCTGACGCGCGGCGGGGTCGGCGTAGCCGACGCCCAGGGCGACGGGCTGGCCTAGCTCGGCGGGGTTCAGGTACCGGCCCATCTCCGCTGCGGGCTTGGTCTCCGCCGTGGGGATGCGGTGGGCGTTGGCCCAGGCGTCGTGGCGGATGCCGGTCACCTGCCAGGAGACCTTGACGCCGGGGTGGTCGGTCTTGACCGTGAACCGGTTCCCCTTGACTTCCGTGCCGACGATGGCCTGGGCGAACTTGCCGCGACCACCCTGTCCATAGACTCCGATGCTGTTGGCATTCGCGCCGCTGTCGCCGCCGTGGCCGCGCTGCCCGCCGTCAGGGCGTACCCGGCCTCCGTGGCGTAGTCGGCGTAGCCGGCCTCGGACAGCTTCTGGCGGGGCGTCTCGGTCACGTAGGTCGTCGCGCCCGCCTTGCGGTACGACGTTTGCAAGTACAGGCCGAGCGTGCCGATGACCGCCCCGAAGTTGATCTCGGCATAGAAGACGCCATCGGCGACGGGGACGGTAGGGAGGCTCTGGGTCATTCCGACCTGGATGCTGCCGGTGAGGGCATTGAAGAGCTGGAACTGGAGGTCGTAGGAGCCGGTGACGCCGGCATTCACAAAAGAGGGGTAAAAGCGTGACGGGGGCGCTTGGAGGGTGTGGGGGCGGATTGCCGTCGTATGGCTGCCTCTTCCGAAAAGATTTTTTACGCCATGGCCCCCGTAAGGCTGCTTGGCATGAATTATGCAGGGTACACTACCGTCAGACTCTCTACGCTTCGTACTCTTTCGCCCGTAACTGCCGTATCTCTGTGATGCGCCCGAGCACTCCACTCAGAAAGTCCCCCATGCCTTTCAAGCCGCTCAGACTCAAGCTGCACGCCGCCCTCGCACTCTGCGGCCTCGCCGCCGCCCTCGCCGGGCCATCCCGCGCCGCTCCCCAGTACACCCTGCAAGACGTGGGGATACTGACGCCCGGAGGCTCCGCGCAGGCCCAGGGGATCAACCAGGCCGGGGACGTCTTCGGCTCCGCCACCGTCTCGTTGACGGAGGTGCTGCCGCCGCATGTCTTCTTCTGGAGTCCCTCGGGCGGCCTGGTGGACGTCGGGGCGCTGCCGTTCAGCGGGACGCTCCCGTTCGACGAGACACTGCCCCCCGTCAACGCCGTGGCGATGAACGACGCGGGCCAGATCGCGGGCGCGTCCCAGATCGGCGCCCTGGGGCCGCCTTTCTACACCGCCATCGTCCACGCCTTCTTGTGGACGCCCGCTGCCGATGCCAAGTCGGGCACGATCCAGGACCTGGGGACGCTGGGGGGGAGCGCGGACGCCGACTCCAGCACCGCCGCCGTCGCCCTCAACCGATTAGGCCAGGTCATCGGGCTGGAGACCCCCAAGAACTACGTCCCGAAGGGCTTCCTGTGGACGCCGGGCGGAGCGGACGGCGTCGCGTCTAACCCGCAAATGAAGGACCTGGGTGCGTTCCAGCCGGCCCTGCTGGACGACTCGGGCCGCGCGGCCGGCCTGCTGAACGGTGTCGTCACCCTCTACGACGGCCAGAACTTCGTGTCGCTGGGCGACCCCCCCGGCTTCAACCCCAAGACCGTGGGCTTCGGCGGCCGGATCGTGCTGCTGCGCCAGGACGCACAGGGGGACGTCTTCGGGGAGGCGACCGTCGCGTTCGGCAGTGGCGGCCTGATCCCCTTCGTCTGGGTTGCCTCCCAACCGAGGGCAACGACAGGCGCCTTCACCGGGGGGACGTCCGGGAGCCTCATTGATGCCCTGCTCCCACCGGACGCGCAGGTCTTTTGGGACACGCAGAGCGCGTTCGCCTTCAGTCCGGGCGCCGACGCGCTGGACGTCCTGGACCTGGGCGGCTTGGTGTTCGACCCCTTCTCCCTGACCCATCCCGACACCCGTCACTTTGACACATATCCCCTGGGCCGGAACGCGGCCGAGGACCTGACCGGCTATTGCTATTCGCCAAACGGCAACAGCACCGCTTTTCTGGAACATGCGGGCCTGATATACGACCCGAACCTGCACCTGCAAGGACCCGGCGTGGGCGCGTACCGTTTGATTGAGGCCGAGGGCGTCAACGACGCCGGGCAGATCGCCGCCATCGGGCTGCCGACGGGGTCGCCCGCCGCCGTCACCCACGCCTTTGTGCTTTCGCCCGCCGGGCAGTCCGCGCCCGCCGCGCCTACCGTCCAGATCATCCAGCCCCAGTCGCCCGACGCGGGCGACCCGGACCAGACCGTGGACGTCGTCGGGACCGGCTTCACGCTCGGGGCGGTCGTCACGTATGACGGCAAGCCCCTGAATGCGACGGTCTACGCCGAGACGCAGATCCTCGCCGTCATCCCCGCCGCAGACATCACGGCCGGGTCGCACGTCGTCACCGTCACCAATCCGGGCGGCCTGTCCGGGTCGGGGGCCTACGTCGTATTGCCCGTCCGCCCCTTCCCAATTCTTAGCTCGGTCAGCCCCGCGTCGCTGCCCGCCGGCAGCCCGGACACGGCCCTTACCTTCACAGGCACGGGCCTGTATCCCGAGACCCAGGCCGGGTGGGGTTACGGTTCCAGTAACTTCACCCCGCTCCCCGTGCTCTCCGCCTCAGCCGACCACACGCAGCTCACGGTGCGCCTCCCGGCCTCTGTACTGACCCAGGCGGCGACGCTGACGTTTTACGCGCAGACGCCCGGCCAGCGTGGGGCGCCCCAGAACACGGCGCAGCCGACCCTGACCGTCGTAAACCCGGCTCCGACGATCACCAGCCTCAGCCCGGCCTCGATCCCCGCCGACAGCGTGTCTAGCTTCACCCTGACTGTCAACGGCACGGGCTTCGTGCCCGGCACGCAGCTTCATTGGAACGGCGAGTATGTCTACACCCACTACGTATCGCCGACGCAGGTCACGGCCTCCCTCTACGCCGACGGCCTTTTGCCTGGATCGGTCCCCGTGAGCGTCATCAATGCCGCGCCCGGCGGCGGCACGGCGAACACGACCCAGACCATCGTGGACGGCCCCTACCCGGTCCCCACCCTCGCCGCTGTGGAGCCGGGCGTCGTCGGTGTCGGCCAGCAGTACGTGTTCCTGACCGGCAGCCACTTCCTGCACCACTCGGTCGTCCACGTCGGCTCCCAGCCGTTCCCCTTCGCCGTCTACGGGAACTACCTCAGCGCCGACCGGACGCAGATGACCCTCATTCTGCCCACGTCCGCCCTCGCGTCCGTCGGCGTGTACAAGGTCTTCGTCGTCAACCCCGGTCCGGGTGGCGGGACGTCCCAGACTCAGCCCCTGGCCGTCCAGGCGGCCAGCCTGCGCGTCAGCGCCGCCTCGGTGTCCTATGCCTACACGGCGACCGCCCGGCAGACGCTCGTCCAGGCGACCCTGGCCGATGGGCCGGGCGCAGACGCCATCGGCGTCACGGTCACCGGGGCGACGCTGACCGGGGCCGGGACGGTCTCGGCCATCCAGCCCCAGTCCGTCGGGACCATCCAGGCGAACGGCATGGCGGCCCTGACCCTGCAATTCCCGACCTCGGCCCCCTCCGGCACGACGCTCATCCTGCGCGTCACCGGCCGGTACGCGGGCGGCTCCTTCGTCAGCTCGCGCCGCCTCGTCGCCCCGTAACAGAAAAAGATGGACAATAGAAAGCGATTAAATCATGACCCGTGCCCTGCTCTCGCTCGCCGCCCTGTCCCTGCTGGCCTGGACGCCCGCCGCCCGCGCCAACCCGCCGGTGACCCTGACGCTGGACCAGGCTGCCCCGACCGTCGCGCCCGGCGGGACGTTCCAGTTCACCGGCACGGTGGCTGACCCCTTTGGGGGCACGCTGTCCCTCGGTGGCGACTCGCTGAACCCGATCGGCACGTGGCCCGCCGGCCTGACCGCCGACGACACGCCGTTCCAGATGGGTGCGCCCCAGACGATCACTTCCGGCACCTCCTATTCCGGCGGCCTGTTCGACGTTTCGGTCGCGCGGGGCACGGCGCCAGGCACCTACGGCGGCACCTTCCAGGTGGAGTACGACGATAGCTCCGGCAATCCTGACTTTGCTTCGCAGGGCTTCCAGATCAAAGTCCCTGCGCCCGTGCCCGAGGCTTCCTCGGCCGTCTCATTGGGTCTGCTGCTGTGTTTCGGCCTGAGCGGCGCGGTCGTGGCGCGGAAGAAGGCGAAGGCGTAGCCACGCGAGGGCAGGAATAATCACGCAAGAGGGGCGCCGGCCGCGAGTCCGCCGTCCTCTCATCTGAGCCGGGTACAATAAGGATATGTCATCCACCTCGGTCCCGGCCGCGCCCATCGGCTGTTACGTACATATCCCCTTCTGCGTCCGCAAGTGCGCCTACTGCGACTTTAACTCGTATTCGGGCTATACGGGCGCCCAGGTCGCCCGATATGTGGCGGCGCTGGAGCGGGAGATTGGGAGTGGCCCCCCCGTCCCTACGAGGCAGGAGGAGGCTCCCGTAGACACCGTCTTCTTCGGTGGCGGTACGCCCACAGCTATTCCCGCCCAGGATGAGGCCCGGCTGTTGCGGGCAGTCCTGGACGCCCTGCCCGTCACGGACGACGTGGAGACCACGACCGAAGCCAATCCGGGGACGATGGACGTCGCCCAACTGGGCGTCCTGCGCGAAGCGGGGTTTAACCGGATCTCGTTCGGCATCCAGTCCTTTGATGCTGGCCTGCTCCAGACGATGGACCGCGTCCACTCCGCTGAGGAGGCCAAAGGCGCCCTGCGGGCCGCCCGGTCGGTGGGCTTCGGAAACGTCTCACTGGACCTCATGTACGGCCTGCCGCGCCAGACACTGGCCCAGTGGGTGGACAGTCTGGATCAGGCCCTCGCGCTCGGGCCGGATCACCTGTCGCTTTACTCGCTGATCGTGGAGGAAGGGACCGGCTTCTACACGCTTCAGCGGAAGGGCCGCCTACCGCTGCCCTCGGACGACCTGGCCGCCGACATGTTCGCCCTGGCCCAGCAGAAGACGGCGGAGGCCGGATACGGGCAGTACGAGATCGCGAACTTCGCCAAGCCGGGCCGCGAGTCCCGTCACAACCTGCATTACTGGCGCAACGAGCCATATCACGGCTTCGGTTGCGGTGCGGCTTCGTACTTGAACGGTGTCCGGCGGATGATCGTCAAGGCCCCCGCCAAGTACGCTGACGCAGTGGAGCGCGGCGTGGATCTGACGCTGACGTCGGAGACGCTGACGTGGGAGGAGACGATGGCTGAGACGATGATGCTGGGCCTACGCCTGACGTCCGAGGGCGTGTCCCGGTCTCGGTTCGCCGCCCGATTCGGGGTGGATCCGTGCGTCGTATTCGCGTCCGAGGTGGAGACGTTCACGCGCCGGGGACTTTTAGAGGTCTGCGGGGACGCTTTGCGGCTGACGCCGGGCGGAGTGTTCCTCGCCAGCGAGGTGATGGTGGCGTTCGTATAGTCATCAGGCGTTCGCCCCCAATTCTGACCCGTAAGGGCCGCCCCCCATGGCCGCTCTTACGGGTCTTCTTTGCCTCCCTCATTGCAGAGGATTTCAAATTCCAAAATTACATAAAACAAATAATGGTGATGCTTGACTTTCCGCGCAAGACAAAAATATACTAGTATCAACCTGGCCGGATGTACTCCACTGCCCCCCAAGTAGCCGGCCAGGGCTTTCCCTTGGAGGGGTGACGGACCGACGAAAGGAGGGCGGCATGACGGCACTGACAGCGAGCTACGACGCGCGACGCAAGGACGGGGCGCTGATCGCCTACCTCGTAGCGGGGCCGGCGCGGGTCCTGCTGGCAGCCATCGGGGAGGCGGTCGTGACGCTGTCGGATGGGCCGGAGCCGCTCGGCCGCATCTTCCGGCGGTTCCTAGAAGCGCAACCGCAGGCCGTTCTGCTGTCTGAGGTATCCCCAGCGGGGCTGGTGGAGGGTGACAGCGTCCACCTGCTCGCCGCCTTGGGGAAGGCGATCTGGAAGACGCCCCAGCGGCAGGCGCAGATTGATACGACCGAGAGCAAGGTGAATGCTTTGCTGGCGGAACTGCGGAAGTAATGGACTGAACCCTCTCCGTTTGGATCCTATCCCTGTCCGTTCGGATCCTATCCCTGTCCCGTTCACGTTCGTTCCGGGTCTGTCCCTTCCCTCGGAGGGAAGGGCTTCGGAGAGGACGGAAGGGCTTCGGAGAGGACGGAAGGGCTTCGGAGAGGACGGAAGGGCTTCGGGCAAAGAGGGAAGGACTTCGGAGGTGAAAAGGCCAGGGCTTCTCGTCGAGACGCTTTTCGTCCAGACGCTGCCGCTCCCGATTGGTTTCCGAAGCCCTT
>JAYTRQ010000483.1:0-12903 GCA_043746125.1 Armatimonadota bacterium
GTTATGGACGACGTGGAAGTCCCACCACCAACCCAGTTCGGCGTACTCACTCGTCCAGTGCCGGAACGCCCCGACCGAATGCAGGTGCAGGGCGAGGACGCCGACGGCCAGGTAGGGCACGATTACAGTCGCCAGCCAGGCCGAACCGAAGGCCGTCAGCATCCGCCGCCGCAGGCTCCGCATGGCGGCCGGGAGGCGCATCGGGTCGTCCTCGCCGATCCATACCCCCACCAGAGCCACCACAAGAAACAGGCCCGCGCTCTCATGGAACAGCACGGCGGCCCCGGCCAGGCCACCGACCAGGGCGGACAGGGGGACGTTGGGGCTTTGCATGACCCGGCACAGCACGGCAAACGCGCAGAGCATCAGGAAAATGCTGGGCATGTTGACGCGCCCGTCCGTGGCGCAGATCCAGTACCCGAACGATAGTGACAGACCGGACGCGACCAGGAAGGGCAGCCAGCGTGAACGCTGGAGGAGACGTCGGAGGGTGACGTAGAAGACTGCGACGCCCGCCGCACCCAGCGCCCCATTCAGGCTCTGCAGGACCGGCAACGCACCGCCCGTGTAGCCGAAGATGCGGGCGGTGCGCCATAGGACCCAGCCCAGCGCGTTGAACAAGAGATGGTGCGGGTGGAACAGCCACTTCACGTCGCCCGTGTGAGGGTAAAGCCGGCTGAACTGGTTGGCGTAGGAGATGGCGTCGAACGTGTTAGCCCGCGTCTGGGTCCCCCAGTACAGGCCCAATGTCCCCAGGAAGAGGAACAGGGTGGGGAGCCAGAGAGACGGCGCCAGGCTGAGTGCCCGCGTCTTTGCTGCCCACTGGCTTTGGGACGGGAGGCTCTGCGGGGAGGTCGGTTTTGCGTCAGTTGCCATCGTCGTCTATACTTTCGGGCGAAGCGTCTTCCTAAAGTGCGTGGACCGTCAATGAGGCCGGGTAGGCGGAGCCGTTGAGTAGGATCGTTCGCAGCCGCACGACACGGGACTCGCCCGGCGCGAGCCGGACGCGCGTCAGCTCTTTCTCGTAGGGTGGTGACAGCGGGTCAAATTGCAGGACCGGCGACCCATGAATCTGAAACACGCCCGCCGCCAGTCCGGCCTCGGGCGCGAAGTAAAGGCCTACGATCCGGGAGGCTCGCGTCGGGTTGGACAGGGCAAGCGTGACGTAATAGGACACGCCGTAATTGCCCCACAGCCTTTGGGAGTGGTCGGCGTTGTGCAGGGACTCATCCGTGCCGAGCGGCAGATGCTCCCACTTGCCCCCGACGGCGTAGGCGCCGGACAGGGCGACGAGCGGCGGACCGAAGACGAACGGCGAAGCCGTCCCTCCTGTGCCGCTGGACCGGAACGCGGCGGGCGCGGCCACTTGCTGGGGGCTGTCCGTTTGGGCCACGGCCAGTGCGAAATGCGTGGGCGAGGCGGCCAGGACTCCCTGGTCCTCGTCCGCCAGCACTTGGAGTGACGCTGCCCCGCGCGGGCCGGACAACTGCCGGACTTGCAGGATGCCGCTCACGGTCAGGTTTGGCCCAAACCGCTGCACGACCAGAGGGAGGCGCGAATGGGGCGGGACGTCCAGGACCAGGCCAGTTCCGTGATCCAGGCTGTCCAAGAACGCCGCGCCGGCCCGCCGCCCAATCTGCACTGTGTCTCCCTCGGGATCGGCCACGCCCGCGATGAGCTGGAGCGAGAGCGGATGGCCGGACGTGTTCAGAGCGTCCACGTGGAAGATCAGCGGCTCGCCCGTCCGGTTTTGATGGTGGTAGTCCAGCCGGACGGGCGCGGACGAGGACAGGCCCCCCGTAAAGAGGGACTGGCCGCGCCGGACCTGTTCCGGGTTGTTGGAGTAAAACAGAGCCGCAGCGGAAGCGGGGGGGAGCGGCCGGTTGACGATCGTGATCAACGGGGTGGATTCCACGGGCAGCAGACCCACGCCCGCGACGCGCAGGGGCAGCCGGAAGGCGAGGGACGCGCCGGGCCGCAGAGGCTGGGCCGCGCCGGGGGCGCGGAGCAGGCGCACTTGAGCGCCTTCTTCTGCCGTCAGCGCCCGCTTTAGCCCGAAGTAGAGGGCCTCCCGGACCAGTGCGGCCGGGGCGGAGGGATCACCCGTCACACGCACCGTCATGGCCGGCTGGACCTGGGCCGCGAACCGGGCGACGGTGACGGTCAGTGGAAGAGAGAAGCCGTTCGCCGTGACGGAAAGCCGCGTCTGGCCCGGCCCGACGCCGCGCAGGACGATCCGGCGGCTGCGAGCGTCAAAGACGGCGGGGCTGACGCGGCTGTCCTGTCCCGTCAGCGAGACGTCCCCGGCCCGCGCCGCGCCATTGACTGAGACGTATTGGGTCTCCCCGACGGGAATAACGACCTGACGAACTGAGAGCGTCAGTAGGACGTCTGCCAGTCGAGACTTGAGCGCTCTGGCCCAGATACATGCCAGCGTCTTGGCGGTTTGATGCTCCGAAGCCGCGTCACGCGGCGTCACGAGCAGCAGGGGCAGGCCCCGTGCACGAATCTCCCAGGCCCGCCCACCTGCCGGCGCGATGCCGATCTCTGTCGGTGTCAGGCCCGCGTCTGCCAGCACGGCCAGGCGGCTTTTGACGCTCAAAGCCCGCTGGACGGGACTAAGGCCGCCGGCTGGGGATCGCAGAGTCGCGATGGGCCGGTCGTTGACGCTGATACGGGCGATCATCCCCCTGCCTGTCGCCACGGATTGTGCGCCGATGCGGGCGTGAGACCCGCCCAGAGCGGAAACTGGGGCGGAGAGCAGGACAAGGGACAGGGCGAAGAGGCCGGTGGAGGCTGATTGGCAGTCGTGCAAACGTAAATCCTCAAGCCACAGCCTACAACAACTAAGACCGGCGGCTGGGGGATTATGGCTTTTTCCACGCCCGAAAGTCAAGCCCGGACGGAGCGCCACTCGGGTTGTGGTATGATAAGACATGCCCGACTCTACACCCACCCCACCGACGGAGCTGCCGGCCCACCGAATGCGCCGTCAGCAGGATCCGCCTCGCGCTGCCATCATCGGCGGCGGACCGCTCGGCCTGGAAGCCGCGCTTTTTGCCCGCCATCTGGGGCATCACGTTCACCTGTTTGAGCGCGAACCTGAAGTCGCCGCGGACGTCCGCGCCTGGGCGCACGTTCCTATGTTCACGCCCTGGTCCGAGAACCGGAGTGCCCTGGGCGAGCGTGAACTGCACGAAGCGGGGACCAAAATCCCGGTCGGGCGCGTTTACCCGACGGGGGCCGAGTTTCTGTCCCAGTATCTGGAGCCGCTGGCAAAGATACTCGGCGGTTCCCTCCTCCTAGAGACGCGCGTCGTCGCCGTCGGCCGCTCGTATCTGTTCGCGGATGACCACGCCGACGCGCCCGAAAAGCGCACGGCGCGGCGCTTCCGACTTCTGACGCGCAACCCGCTGGAGGAGCGTATCCAGACCGCCGATTACGTCATTGACGCCACTGGCGTGACCCATTCCCCCCGCTGGCTCGGTGCGGGCGGCCTGCCCGCCCTGGGCGAGATGGGCGCGTCCCGCCAGATCCTCTACAGCGTTCCGGATGTGCTGGGCCGGGACCGCATCCGGTTCCTGGGCAAACGTGCGCTTCTGATCGGCGACGGCACCTCGGCGGCGACAACGGCCCTCGCCATCATGGAACTGCTCAAAAAGGACCCGGCCGGTTCGCTGGTCTGGGTCTCCAAGTCCCGTGCCGACCTGCCGCTGCCTCTGCGGGAGAACGACCCGCTCACGCGCCGAGATACGCTGCTGAAGAAGGCGACCCTGCTCCTGAAGTCCGGGCATCCCCGCCTGGAATACCTGCCCATCACGCAGGTGGAGGCCGTTAGCCATTCCCTCGGCTCCGGCAAATTCCAGGTGACGTTGCAGGTCAACCACCAGACCCAGCGCGTGACGGTGGACACGGTCGTCGCGAACGTCGGGTATCGCGCCGATCTGCCCGCCTATGAGCGTGTCCTGCATCCAAATGAGCCTGGAATCTACGTCATCGGCCAGAAGGCGGGCGTCTCGGGCGAGTTCTTCCTTCCCGAAGGCCGGAGACAGATCCAGGAGGCGTTCCGGGCCATCACGGGCCTGCCTGACCTGGACCTGTACGCCGACGTGCTGGTCAAGCCGAAGACGACGCGGAAGAAGGCTACCGTGCCCGTCCGCCTCCTCGATTGACGCCCGCCCCGCCGTTTGGCCCGCGCAGGCCGTCTTGATGCTCGTGTCCCACACGGGCGACGCGGGCGCGGGCAGCCCGCGCCTCTGTCCGGTCGTGCTTGCCCTGCACGGCCTCCTTGGGGCAGTAGACGTGGCAGCTGTTGTGCTTCATCACGACCGGCACGACGTCCGGATCCGAGTCGGTCGCCACAGCCAAGCGGCTGAGGAAGTCGGCGGGGTCGGCCGTGTTCTCGGCGAACATCCCGTAGTGCATGGGGATCACCTCGCGTGGCGCGATCTTGGCCGCCAGTTTCGCCGCCTGGTCCGCGCTCATATTGCCCCATCGGCCATTGATTGGGACGAGCAGCACTTCCGGCCCGTACTCCTCTACCGCCGCCGCAAGCCCATCGTTATACTCCGTGTCGCCCGTGATGTAGACTGAGACGCTGTCGGTCCCGTTGCCGCCGTTTGCGAACTCGAAGACGAAGCCCACGCTGTCGTCCGTGTGCTGGGCGGCGACGACGTGGACCGTGAAGTTCGGGAACTCCAGCGACTGGCCGGGCATGGCCGTCGTGATCTGCGATGAGGGGACGCCCAACTTGGTCAAGTGGTGACAGGACGAGGGTGGGCAGATGATCGGGGCATCCGGGTTAGACTGCGCGATGGCTGGGGCTGAGTGCGGGTCTGTGTGGTCCACGTGGTCGTGGGTGAGGAACAGGTAGTCCAGGCGGACGTCCTTGGGCTTGACGGGCACGTCTACAAGCCGGGCGGCATTGCCGTCCGCGTTGGCGCTGTCTGAGAGATATGGGTCCACGACGAGCACGTCCCCAGCGTTGTTCTTGAGCGCGAACCCACCCTGGCCCAGCCAATGGATAGCGATGCGTCCCGGCTCCACCTTCGATTTGATTAACTTCTCCACGGAATACCTCCAAGCAAAGAACTTTCGTCTCTATTGGCGGTCGCAGGGGCGGAGTCCTGCTTTTGAAGCGTCGCCTACAAATCCATTTGGTTCTCGATCGGCGGCTCTTGTGCCCGCGAAGACAAGGAATCGCTTTGTACAATTCCCATATCTTGAGTCGCTCCTCTGACCGGGACGCCTTTACACTTCGGCGCGATTCTGCTATAATGATGACGTGACGAGGTCGGAACCAGAGGTGGAATGACGTGGATAGGGACGGAGCAGGTGCGGGTAGCCGACGTGCGCCGGGCGGCGGGACTGGCCGACCTGGAAACGGAGTGGCGTCAGCTCGCGTCCGTCTGCGTGACCGCGACGGTCTTCCAAACGTTTGAGTGGAACGCGGCCTGGTGGCGGCACTTTGGCCGGCTTCCAGGGCGAATCCTGCGGGTGGTGACGTTCCGTGACGCGGATGGGACGCTGGTCGGGCTGGCCCCGCTGATGACGTCGTTCTGGTACGGGACGGCCCTGCGCCGACTCTCTTTTTTGGGGACGGGGACCTCCGACTACTTAGATATCCTGGCCGCATCGGGCTGGGAAGATGCGGTCACAGAGGCGTTCTACGGGTATCTAGAACACACCGGTGGCTGGCAGATCGCTGACTTTCAGCAGCTTCGCGAGGGCGGCTTCCTGCGCGAGCGCGGCCCGAACGAGGCGGGACGGCTGTCCGCGCTGACAGTCCCTGGCGAGCCATGCCCATATCTGGCTTTGCCGCCTGCCTGGGACATGCTGCTCCAGGGCCTGGGCAAGAAGACGCGGGCGAACGTCGGCTACTACGACCGCGCCCTGCGGAAAGTCTACGAAGTCGAGGTCGGGCCGGTGACGGATGAGGCCGACCTGGATGGTGAGCTGACGCATTTGTTCGATCTGCACCAGCGGCGATGGAACCAGCGCTGGCTTCCGGGCGTATTCGGAGGGGGGCGCGTGCAGGCGTTTCACCGGGACGCCGCTCGCCGACTGCTGGAGCGCGGGTGGCTGCGGCTGTTCTTCCTGAGGCTCGACGGTCTGACGCAGGCCTCGCTCTACTGCTTTGCCTACGGCGACCGTCTGTGCTATTACCAGGGTGGGTTCGAGCCGACCCTGGCCCGCCTGAGCCTTGGCACCGTCCTGACCGCGCAGGCGATGCAGACGGCCATCGAGGAAGGCCGGGCGGTCTTCGACTTCCTGCGCGGGGATGAGCCGTACAAGGCCAAGTGGACGGGGGCGGCGCAGGTCAACGCCCGCCGCCTCCTGACCCGGTCCGACACGCCGTTCGGGCCGCTCGCCCGTCGGGTCCAGCAGTGGGAAGGCGTCATTGAGCGCCGGGGAAAAGCCTGGATGCGGCGGAAAAAAGGGTGAGCGCGGGTATAACAGAACTTAAACAAGGAGGCCGCTATCGGAGCCGCCTTCCCTATCAAACCGGCCGCCGCTCACTCTGGCAATCTCAAGGGAGAGGCGGTTTTTACAAGTAAGAAAGACCATCCCCATGAAGACACGTCCCGGCCGAGCGCCCCGTCGGCTTCTAACTCTAATCGCCGCCCTTGCCGCCTCTGCCGCCCTCTCCGGGTGCCAGAACGGGCAGATCCGCAACAACATGATGAGCAGCTCGGCGGAGGAATCCCTGGGGCGCGACTACGCCTCGCAGATCGACTCGCAGGTGAAGTTCGTCATGGACGGCAAAGTCAACCGGCGCGTCCTGGACATCGCCGGACCGATCTTCGCCCAAGCGCAGAAGGACCGGCCGGACGTCTCCTTTCGCATCCGCGTGATTGACGACCCGACGCTCAACGCCTTCTCCATTCCGGGCGGCTACGTGTACCTCTATCGCGGGTTGCTGGACAAGATCGGCAACGACGACGATGCCCTGGCCTGCGTGATCGGCCACGAGGCCTCGCACGTCGTCCGCCGCCACGTCGTCAAGTCCATCTCCGACTCGGAGAACAAGGGCCTGCTCGTGGATATCGCGGCCCTCCTGAGCCGCAGCAACGCGGTTGGTCAAGTCGGCGGGGCGCTGTTTGAGCTGGACCAGCTCCACTACAGCCGTGTGGCCGAGTTCGAGGCGGACCGATGGGGCGAGAAGTTCGCCTACAACGCCGGGTACGACCCGAACGGCATGATTCGCACGTTCCAGATCTTTGAGGCCGAAGACAAGAGGTCGGGCCAGCCCGCCCCGTATTCTCAGGACCACCCGATTAACGAGAACCGTATCCTGCGGGCCGAAGAGCAGCTACGCGAACTGCGGGCGAACCACGGCGCGTACGTCACCGACGCTTATCAGGTGGACGCCGACAAGATCGCCGCCCAGAAGAACGGGATTGACTATAACGCGCTCGTCCTTTCCACGAAAATGCCGACTCCGGCCGCCGTCATGTCAGGGCAAAAATCGTGACCCCGAGTGGAACGCTTGAGAAACCAAAACGCGCCGGGCAGGCTCCGCCCATGAGAGTGGCGGCCATTGTCCCGGCCTACAATGAGGAAGGCCGGATCGCCGTCGTCCTCCAGGCGCTGAGGGCCTCGGACGCGGTGAGTGAGATACTCGTCGTGGACGACGGCTCGTCGGACCGCACCGCTGAGGTCGCCCGGAGCGTCCCGGGCGTGCGCGTCGTCTCCCTGCCCCGCAACCAGGGCAAGGGCGGAGCCATGCGCGAGGGCGCGACGCGGACCGACGCCGACATCCTGCTGTTTTTCGATGCCGACCTGATCGGCCTGACGCCTCGGCACGTGCAGGACCTCCTGTCGCCCGTGTGTACAGGGCAGGCGACGATGGCAATGGGCATCTTCAAAGGCGGGCGCCTGTGGACTGACATGGCGCAGTTCTTCGCTCCGGCCATCACGGGCCAGCGGGCCATTCGGCGCGAGACGTTCCTGCAAATCCCAAATCTGGAGAGCGTCGGCTATGGCATCGAGCTTGCCATCAACGATTATGTGTATCAGCAAGGACTGGTCCGGCGGGACGTGACCCTGCGCGGTGTGACGCACCCGATGAAGGAAGAAAAGCTGGGCTGGGCGCGTGGGGTGGCTTCGCGCACGCGGATGTACCGGCAGATGCTGAAGTTCCGACTGTCTCTCCGGGGCCGGCCCAAACAGAACAGAAAGAACACAAAAAAAGGGGGGCGCGGATGACCGCGCCCCCCTTTTGCTTCCTAAGTCTAACGGCTGAAATCTAGATCAGGCGTCCATTTATAGTCGCTGTAGAACGGTGGGTCCTTGTGCATCGTCCCGTCGGGCTCGTAGACAACCCGGTAGAACGTTCCCGTGAAGTGCCGCTCCCCCAGCTCCCGGTGGTGGCTGACCAGGCGCACTTTGCGGCCCGGTACGGCCTTGCCGAACAGCGATACGATGGCGTGGCTGCGCGTCGTCTTATAGGAGACATAGAGCGGAGCCTGCGTGTCGTTTTGGATTCGGAAGTCCTTCTGGCCGTGGTAAATCGTCGCGTCGCGGCCCGGATCGGCGTAGGGGATGGTCCGCACATGCTGGTGGCGCTCAACGACCTTCAAATCGGCCAGCATGGTGGCGTTGAAGAGCGTCGTTGCTACCTGGCACATCCCGCCCCCACTCTGAAGCTCCATGTGGCCGTTAATAAAGACGTGCCCCTTGCCGGTGAAGCCGTGTTCCGGGTCGCGCGGGCCGACCGTCTTGTCTACGGAGAAGACCGCGCCGGGCGGCACGATGGTCCCGTCAATGATGGAGATGGCCCGCCGGACCGTCGCCGTGCGGCCCCTGTCGCCGGGGTTGAAGCGTGTGACGAAGTAGCCGATGCGCGAATCTACCCCTTGCAGGGCGGCTTCGGTGACATGGGCTGGCTTCGTGTTGAGCGGTAGAATGACGTGCAGGGCGCTGGGATCCGTCTGAATCGTCTTCTGGATCAGGTCCACCGCCGCGTCCACGTCCAGGGCCGCCCCGTCATAGCCGGGCAGGATCTTGGCCGCGACCGGGGCGTCCCCCTGATCGTCGGCGCTTGGCGAGGCCACGACGGGCACGGCGTTCTTGGGGGCGCGGTGGACGTAGGGTGCGATGGCCTTTAAGTAGTTCCGCAGGGTCAGACGGTTCACGACGAATTGGGCCGGACCCGAGTCCGAGCCGCCTGGTACGTAAGTGGCCCCAAGCTGCTTGCGCGTTGGGTGCCAGGTCTGGCGTCCGTCGCCCAGGCGCATTCGGACCGCGAGGCGTCCAGTCGGCTTCGCGGGTTTCGCGGATTCAGGCGCAGCCTGGTCCTGTGCTATCGAGGGCATGACAAGGCCGCCGAGCAGGGCGGCGGCGCAAAAAAGTGGCAGGCATCGAAGCAGGCGATGCATAGAATGGGAATTCCTTTCGTGTCTCTCCAGGCAGCCGTGAGGCAGCCCACGAACATCTCCAGGATTTTACCCGATAGCCGCCCCGTTCGCGGCAGATTGAGAGGCGGACGTGAAGAAAATCGAGGCAATCATCCGGCCCCTGCGTCTCGAAGCGGTCAAAACCGCCCTGGCCGAAGCCGGCATCTCCGGTATGACGGTCAGTGACGTGCGTGGGTCTGGCCGGTCCGGGGGGCAGGGCGCGGACTTCTACCGGGGGGAGCAGTTCATCCTGCGCCTGCCGCCCAAGGTCAAGCTGGAGCTGACGGTACGCGACGAGGACGTGGACGAGGTGATCGAGATCCTGCTGGAACAGGCTCGCACGGGGGAGGAGGGCGACGGCAAGATCTTCGTCCTGCCCGCCGCGAGTGCCACGCGCATTCGCACCGGTGAGACGGGCGAGATCGTGCTTTAAGCTAAGTGATTGTGGAGGGGCGGTTGAAACCGCAGCAACAAGAGCACGAAGTCCACCTCCGTGGACTCATACGGAATCCCCTCTGAACCTGCGAAGGCAGGGTTTGTGCCCGTGTTGCCGCGACTTCAGTCGCCCGTGAGAACTTCTGATCGACTACTTAGGGCGTGTCGGGGATCGGCAGGCGCAGGACCTGGGCGATCTGCTTGATATCCTGGTACAGCGTCTCGCCCGCGCCGTTCCCGGCCTGACGCAAGTCCGACGACTGTCGCCCGTGGTAGTGGATCGTGACCCGGACGCCGGGCGCGGCATTCGCCGCGTGAACGGCCGGAGAATGCATTATGGGCAGGGCGTCCACCCGTCCGGCTGCCGCGAGGTCCGCGAAGAACCGCCGCCTCACGGCGGGCGAGAGCGTCCCCTTCCGCCCACCTGTCGTCCGCCCGGAGCGGAGCAGCGTCGCCGACGAGAGATGCCCGTTCGTGTCCACGTAGATGCGATACCCCGGCAGGCCCCGCGATCCGCTGTTGAAGACGTAGGCGTAGTCTGAGGCGGCGGCGACTCGGGCGTGGCGGGTCGGCTTGGCGTGAGACGCGGCGGGCACGGTGAGCGCAAGCGCTGCGGCCGTCAGGGTCAGAAACCGGCGTGGGTTGAACATAACGTTTCCTCTGCTCCTATCGTACCCGTCATTCGCCGCGAATGTCTGCCTCCTTCTCCAGTTTCTCCAGGGTTTCCCTCTCTGCGCTCCGAAATCTTCTACTGAACCTATTTCAAAACTTAAGGATCGGGTCAAGTTCGTGCCGGCGTCAGAACCAGAGCACAGGTCAGCTTGACCATCGCCAGGTGCCGCTCGGCCAGCTTAAAGTGCGCTCCACCACCCAGCGGCGGGCCGGGTGCGTCTTCTCCCGCTGGGCGTCGAGTTTCTCCTCGCCGATGCGCCGAATGCGCGGCACGTACCCTGCCTCTAAAACGATGGCCTCGGCGGGCGCGTGATCGTAGCCTTTGTCGAGGCACAGGTGCTCCGGCTCGTCGGCAGTCGCTAGAGGCCGCTCGACGACGACCGCCTCTAGCGTTGCCTTCGGCAACTGGGCGTCGGGGGTGTTGGCCCCGCCGATGGCGACAGCGAGGGGCCGGCCGTTTCCCTCGACCAGCACGCTCTTCTCTCAGTTCTGTCCTGACGCCCGACTTCGCACGGTCGGTCGGGTTTGGGCCGACGCACTCGTCCTGTGCCCCCTTTTTCCGACCCCGCTGCCGGGGACGCTGCGGGCCTTGCCAAGATACCCATCGGCGGACTGCCACTGCCAGTCTACGCCCCGAAGGTCGCCACACCTGGTCAAGGGGATGGCCCGCAGGATGTCAAAGATCGCCTTCTTCTCCCAGCGGCAGAAGGCGCGGCAGACGCTGCTGCTGTCCCCGAAGCCGTCAGGCCGGTGGTCCCACTGGCAGCCAGTCCGCATCCGGTAGATGACCCCGTCGAAGGCTTGGCGCTCGTCGCTGCGCTTGCGCCCGGTCGGTGCGGGCGGGTCATAAACGGTCAGGACCTTCGCGATGCGGTACGGCACGTTCGGCCACCAGTCGCTTTGCGGGTCTAGCGTTCAGGGTACCTGGCCCAGAGACGCGGCTCGTGTCTCGCCCGCGGCCAACGTGACTTTTTGTGCAGAGATGCGGGGATAGGAGAATGCGTCGCCGGTCGCAGACGACAGGCGCGGCACGAGAGTCACTCCCATCGCTTGGCTGAAGCCGTTTGTTAGTGTCCCCTCGGCGCGAAGCGGCTTGCGAGTGACATCCGTCCGGACGTAAATGTCCTCGGCACGCAGGAGCGGCAGGAGTTCCAAATGGACGCCGCGCAGGATGGCCTCTTCCAGATACGGGTTCCAGGTCGCGCCTTCGAGGACGGTATATTTGCTGTTCACTCGCGCTGCGCTCGACAGGTCCTGACGCACGGTGGCCACTGGCGGAGCGGCGGAGGCAGTCCCGCACAGAATAGAGAGACAGAGGAGGGCGCCAAAGGCGCGGGGGAAGTGTCTCGGACAGATTCTTTCCAAGAGAGGTCAGACTCAGCTGTTCTCGAAACGTAGAACACCGGGAGTCCGCAGGGGGACTCCCGGTATTTTGCAGAGATCGCTCACAGTATACGCGACGCCACGATTGCCGAGCGGCTTTAGTCACTGCTGTGACGCGAGCCGGTCTTGCCGCGCTTTCGCCCCTGCAATGTATCAGCTAGTAAGGACTGAACGTCGCGACGAAGTTGTTCGGCCCAGCGGTTCCTTCGACGGTATCGTCACCGGAAGTGAATCCATTGCCGTTTGCCTCGATGGTGTTCGGTCCGGGAGTATAGGTGGCCTGACCATCCGAGACGGCAGTGCCGCGCAGCCATTTAACATGGCCGTCGCACAGCAGGAAGTTCGAGCCGTCCGTGTGCCGGCCGGTAGGGGCCGCGAAGCCACCCGAGTTCATCGAAGTGCCCCGTCCGCCCATGTAGCCGGTTGCTAGCTTGTATCCGGACGCTGTCCCTCCGTTCGCCGCATTATAGTTTTCTTTTCCCTGCGCGCCTCCGGAATGGGACTCGCCGGCATTTGCCCCCGAGTAGTTCATCCCATCTTCCTGGGGATCGGTGACGTCCGCAGTGGCTCCGGCCACTTCGATCAGCAGAACGGTGTTGGCAGGTGCATTGAGCTGCGAAATCTTCCCGGCGATTTCGTCGCCGCGTGCGAGATCACTGTTCATGGCATAGGAAACCGGCACAGCAGTCTTTCCTGAGCTGTTTGTCACATTTGCCGTCGAGTCGTCCGGGCACTTGTAGACGCCGGTAGACTTGACGAAAGAATAAATCTGGCCAGCCCAGCCGACACCTTCCATCAGGCGAAGATCACCAGGGTAGCGGGACAGACCGCGCGGCAGGGTCTCATCGGCATCCTGCTCGTACTGGATAAACGCCAGCCCGAGCTGCTTCTCGTTGGACTGGCAGGAGGCGCGGCGCGCGTTCTCGCGGACCTTCTGGAAGACGGGGAAGAGTATAGCGGCGAGAATCGCGATAATGGCGATGACGACGAGCAGCTCAATCAGTGTGAAGCCGCC
>JAYTRQ010000484.1:0-4266 GCA_043746125.1 Armatimonadota bacterium
ATCTTCTGAACGATCTCTCCTTCGATCAGCTCGACGTGGTCGTCCGGGCCGAGCAGGCCTAATTCCGTGGCGTGTTCGTACTTTTCGCGCGTCCACACGTGGTGGCCGACAATGGGCAGTCCTCTGTCAGTTAATGCCGTGGTCATTGGGGTCTCCCTGTCCGATTCGCTCCCATTATACCAGGTTGTTCATGGCCCAGCGTTTGCCAGTATCGCCACGCCGTAAGCCTCCAGCGCGGCCTGGCCAAAAAGTGTCTCCCCGGTCAACAGATCGCCGTGTTCTCCCTCCGGCAGCGGCACGGTGACGGCGTGGCTGGTGTGGTTCAGCAGGTACATGAGCGTCTCGCCGCCTGGGGAGACGCGCGGCAGGACCTCGACGCCGGGAGGCACGTTCGGCAGGGCCGGCGTGATACCCTGGTCGTCGCAGATCTTCTGCATCAAGGCTGAAAGCGCGTCCGCGTCCAGGGCCGTTGCCAGATAATAGGCCCGGCCCGCGCCGAAGTGGTTGACCATGACGGCCGGCTCGCCCGCGTAGAAGTCGCTCCCGTAGGTCGCCAGCACGTCCGCGCCCTCGGCATGGATGCGGTCGCAGAGCAGGCGGCACGGGTAGGCTCCAGACAACTCGCCGAAGGGCGTTTCAAAGACGACGGAGTTGGACTGCTGGGGTGTCAGGGCGTCAATCTCTTCCGCCCAGATGCCGAGCAGGCTCCGCAGTGGGCCGGGGTAGCCGCCTAAATAAACGAGATCGTTCTCATCGGTGATGCCGCTGAAGAACGTTGTGACGAACGTGCCGCCCCGCCGGGTGAACTCTTCCAGCTTCTCCGCGATGCCGGGCTTGACCATATACAGGACCGGTGCAACCACCAAGTCGTAGCCGGACAGGTCGGCGTCGGGTGAGACGACGTCCGTGGGCACGTTCAAGCCGTGCAGGGCGCGGAAGTAGGCCTGGCATTGGGGGAGGTACTTTAAGTCCACACTCGGGCCGCTGGAATACTCGATGGCCCACCAGTTCTCCCAGTCGAACAGCACGGCGGCACGGGCCGGGACGCGCCCACCCAATGTCCGCGTCCCCAGGGCCTCTAGTTCCCGGCCCAGCTGGGCGACTTCCTGGAAAACGCGCGGCCTGTCCGTGCCCTCATGCTCGACGACGGCCCCGTGGTACTTCTCCGTCGCACCCCGAGAGCGCCGCCACTGGAAGTACATGACCGAGTCCGCCCCGTGCGCCATCGCCTGATAGGACCACAGGCGCATGACGCCGGGCCGCTTCAGGGCGTTGTGCGCCTGCCAGTTCTGCTGCGAAGGGGTCTGCTCCATCAGAAGGAACGGCTGGCCTTCTTTGAGGCCGCGCATGAGGGAGTGCTGGAACGCCATATCGGCGGGCGGCGCGTCCTTGCCTGGGTACGAGTCCCACGAAACGACGTCCATCTCCTGCGCCCATTTGTGATAGTCCAGAGTCTTGGACGACCCCATGAGATTAGTCGTGATGGGAACATTGGGCGTGACCGCGCGCAAGACTTCCGCTTCAGCCTTGAAGCAGTTCAGAAGGCTGTCGGACTGGAACCGGTCGTAGTCAATCCGCAGGGCCTGGAGAGACCCTTCGCCGTTGCGCGTCGGCGTCTCGATCTGCGCCCAGTCCGTGTAGGTGTGGCCCCAGAAGGCCGTGTACCAGCGCCGATTGACTTCGTCCAGGCTCCCGTAGCGATTGAGCAGCCAGGCTCGAAACGCCAGGGCGCACTGGTCGCAGTAGCAGGGCGTGCCGTACTCGTTGCCGACGTGCCAGAGCAGGAGGGCCGGGTGCTTTCCGTACCGTTCGGCCAGCCGCCGGGCCAGGCCTGTGGACAGCCGCCGGAAGTTTGCGGAGTTCGGGCAGAACGAGTGCCGGTTGCCGTGCTTCTGCTTGACGCCGCCTTGATTGGTCACCAGCACGTCCGGGTACTTCCGGTCCAGCCAGGCCGGCTGGGACGCGGTCGCGGTGGCGAGGCAGACAGAGACGCCCCCCGCCCACAGCTTGTCAAGGACTGTGTCCAGCCACTCAAACGTCCAAGTGTCCTCGTCCGGCTGCAAACTGACCCAGCCGAAGACCGGTAGGGTGGCGACGTTGACGTGGGCGAGCTTCATCAGGCGCACGTCCTCGTCCCAGACATTCTGAGGCCACTGTTCCGGGTTGTAATCGCCGCCGTGTGGGATAAAGGAGAGGGTAATGGGGATGGTCATGCCCCCTATTATACAGAAGTGTTGAAGGGAAGGCAAGAGGCGAACGGGATGAGACACGCCGATTGCATCTCGAGACGGCAAGGGCGGGCATGGTTCAGGAAAGGTGGCCACTGGGGCCGCCCCTGCAATCTAGAAGTCCTCCTCCTGAATGACGCCCGCCTCCGACGCCTCGGACCGCGCGATGATTTTGGACGTGTCGGGCACGACCAGTTCCACGTGCCCGCAGTCCAGGCAGAGGAGCGTGTTCAGGCGCAGGCGCAGGCGGCCCTGGTGGGCGTCGTGTGTGACGCAGAATGCGAGGGGTTGTTCCAGGTGCGACGAGACCAGGGTCCCGCCACCGCACCGCAGGCAGAGCGTGTCTACCGCCGTCGTTGTCTCTGGCATGGCCGTCTCCTAAACTCAGACTGTGCTATTTCTTCTTGCCGGTGACGATTCGGATGAGCTTGCGGACTGGGTCGAAGTATTCATCCACGACGCGCTCTTTGAGGGGAATAATGGCGTTGTCCGTGATGTGGATGTGCTCCGGGCAGACTTCAGTGCAGCATTTTGTGATGTTGCAGAAGCCGATGCCGGCCTCGCCCTTGAGCGGAGCGAGCCGGTTCGCCGTGTCCATCGGGTGCATCTCTAATGCCGCGAACCGGACCATCTGGCGCGGGCCGTAGAAGGCGTCCTTGCGGTCGTGTTCGCGCAGGACGTGGCAGACGTCCTGGCATAGAAAGCACTCGATGCACTTGCGGAATTCCTGCGCCCGGTCCACGTCCACCTGCTGCATGTTAAACGGCCTGGGCGCGTCCGGGGCGGGCGTGAGCGGCGGGATGCGCTCGGCCATTTTGTAGTTCCATGAGACATCTGTGACCAGGTCTTTGACCAGCGGGAAGGCCTTGAGCGGGCCGACGTTGATGGTCCCCATCGGGTACTGGTCCACGCGCGTCTTGCACATCAGCTTGGGCCTGCCGTCCACTTCCGCGCTGCACGAGCCGCACTTGGCTGCCTTGCAGTTCCACCGGCAGGCCAGCGAGCTGTCCTGGTGCGCCTGCACGTAGTGGACGGCGTCCAGGACAACCATGCCGGCGAACGTCGGCACCTCGTAGGAATGCATTTCTCCACCGGATTCGGCGTCCCCTCGGAACACGTTCAGCGTGATTTGGTCGGGCATTCAGTCCTCATTTCTTCCATCCGTGTCCTGGCCTTTTCTGATCCAGGATGAGTTGCAGTACCCGATCCCGGACTGTCTCGGAGATGCTCATGCGGCCTGAAGGGACGCCAGCCGTGCCAGTTCTGTGGGCAGTCGCGCCGATGCCGCCTGTACCTCGCCTCTGAGGCTCCGTAGGATCAGGCCCGCTTCGCGTTGCCCGATCATACAACTGAGGAGCGGGCATTTCGTTTCCCCTAAATCTTTACTCCCTGGCTTGGTACAGAATTTTGCGAAGTGGGCGCGTTCTGATACGGTGAACCGCACGATGCCTACTTCCCCTCTTGGGCTGCGGGAACCACAATCAGGCCATGATGTAGCATCACTTGGGCAACCGCCGCTGGATCAGGTGGGCCGCCTGTCAAAAGGGCTGCCATGTCGCGGAAGTAGGCTGGCCCTATCCGACCTGGTGCAATTACTGATAACGTGCGTGTCGGCTCGTTCCCCGCATTGAGGAAGTGGTGGACGGCTCCACACGGGATGAAGCAGTGGTCCCCTGGCCCAAGTTCGATGCGTTCCCCATCTACCGTGAATGTGAGCACCCCCTCTAACCCGTAGGCGACCTCATCTATATACTCGTGGTAGTGCGGTGCGGGAACGCGTGTGCCAGGCGGCACCAGAAACTCAAACATGGTCAGCCGCCCGTCGGTATCCTCTTCGTCCAACAAGAACCGGACCTCGATCTGGCCGAGCCTAATGATCTCTTTATACATCTTCATCCTCTTCATTCATCTGTTGTCAACAAACCTTAGGGCTTGTCATCAATCGGTATGTCCCACTCCTCAGGCCGAGAGCTTCTCCTCAAACAGCGCCGCCAGATGCGGCGGCATTTCGGGCAGGGGCCGGGCCTCGATCTTCACG
>JAYTRQ010000485.1:0-4258 GCA_043746125.1 Armatimonadota bacterium
TCCGCCCCAACCAAACCCGCCGCGCCTGAGTTCACGACCCTGGCCGAAGGCATGGATCGGGGAAGCGTCCGGGCCAGTGAGGGCGACTGCAACTGTGCGCCCGTAACCACGGCAAACGTCCCCGCCGGGACCACCGTCCCTGACCAGTCCGCGACGAATGCCGAAGAGGGGAACGAACACCGGGGCGCGAACCTGCTTATGGTTACTAACGTCGCCCCCAAGCCCCTCTACGTCCCCGACGGTCAGGTCGTGCCCGGCGGCGGTCAGGACCGGGGCGCGGCCAGCGACACCGTCATCCCTGCCCGGAGTGCCCAGGTTGGCGTCGCCGCCTTCTGCGTGGAGGCTAACCGCTCCTCCGGACCATCCGCCGCGTTCCGCAAGGACGTCGCCATCGCGATCCCATCGGTTCGTTACGCCATGCAGGTTGTCGGCGAGCAGCAGCCCGTCTGGAACGCCGTCGCCGTCGCCACCCACCACTTCGGCGCGACCACCGACAGCGGCACTTACGCTGCCCTGATCCAGAACTCGTCTGCCCAGGCCGCCATGCTGCCCTACGCCGAGGCTCTGACCGTGCCCCTCCAGGCCGCCACGCCCGGCCGCGTGGTTGGGGTCGTCGCCGCCATCAACGGCCGCGTCGTCTGCGCCGACCTCTACCGGAACCCCGGCCTGTTCAACCAGCTCTGGCCCTCCCTGCTCCGCTCCTACGCCCTGCAAGCAGCCATGACTCCGGCGGGGACGGCCCGCAAGCCTGCCACCGATGCGGCAACCGTCACGCACTGGCTCAACACCCTGGACAGCGCACCGGGCGTCACTTCCCGGACGGCCACGTTCACCCAGGTCGCCCGCGTCACGAGCCAGGGAGGCTCCGGCACCCGCACCGTCGCCATTTCCACCTCGGGCTGCCACAGCCACCTTTCCCTGCTGCATGAGGCGTTCTGGACTCCCGCCGCCGTGCTGACGAATTGATCGAATCTTGCGTATCTAAACCCATGCCGAGCGCCGCTTCCATCCGACAGACCGTTTTAGGGATTCAGGCGGCGCTTTCTTTCGCCGGGGCCGGCATCGCCGGAACGCTCTGGTGGCAGGACCGAACCCATGTGGACCTCCCCTGCACCAGCAGCGGCGGCTGCGAGATCGTCTGGGAGAGCGCCTGGTCCCACGTCACGCTGGGGCCGTTCCACGACGTCCCCGTCGCCCTGCTCGGCTTGCTCGGCTACGTCCTCCTACTCTCCATTGCTATGTTCCGGCTGGCGGGGGAGCCGGACCGGATCGACACCCTCCTGCGCCGCCTGACCTGGCTGGTTGCGGCGGGTGGCACGGCATACTCCTGGTATCTGCAATGGGTGGCCCATTACAAGATCGGCCACTTCTGCATCTGGTGCCGCGTGTCCGCCTGTCTGATGACGGCGCTCTTCCTGCTCGCGACGTACGAGTTCTTTTCCGAATCCCTCGCAGCCCGAAGACGGGTGGCGGTTGAAGTATGAATCCTAACAAAAAGAAACAAGTCCTCCTCGGCGTCTGGCTGGCGCTTTTGGCCGGTCTGGTCGGCCTAGTCGCATTTGGCAACGGGTTCATTAACAGGCCGCCCGGTACTGATCCGAATAAGACTCCGCCTCCACCGATGAAGATGGACGCCGCCACACTCACGGCCCACTGGCCGCAGATCGTCGCCCATGCCGCCGCGCCGCCGCGCGGCAACCCTAACGCCCGCTACACCTTCGCGGAGTTCGGCGACTTCCAGTGCCCGCAGTGCGGCAAGGCCCGGCCCCTGCTGGAAAAGCTTCTGGCGCAGTACCCCGCCCAGGCCAACCTGATCTTCCTCCACCGCCCCTTCCCGCAGATGCACAAATGGGCGCTCCCTGCGGGTCAGGCGTCCGCGATTGCCGCCATGCAGGGCAAGTTCTGGCCCATGTACGACACGCTCTACGGCCATCAGGACGATCTGGAGACGGGGTTTTACGGGGATTACGCGGCCCAAGCCGGTCTGGACAAGACTCAGTTCCAGAAGGCGTTCGACGCGGGCCAGGGGCAGGACAAGGTGAAGGCGGCGGCGGCCTTCGCCGACTCGCTGAACATCCAGACGACGCCGACGATTCTGGTCCACGACAACCAGGCCAACACCGTCACCATCTACGTTGGTATGAAGACGGCCGACAACCCGAAGAACGGCATCCCGTACCCCGGCATAGACCAGCTCGTCGCCCGCCCCCCCTGGGGCGGGTGAGGCCACAACCCCCGTGTGCCGTGTAGGGGTAGGGCTTGTCCCTACCCTCCTCTCCGTACCCTTCCCTCTGAACGTTCCTTGAACGTCTTTCGTCCCTCAGGAACGGTGGCACTTCCGAGACTCGGGTTTCAACCCGTGGCATCTCTGTCTGACCGCTTGGCCCCCACGCCAATGCGTGTGCCTCCTCCAATGCGGTTCCTATAACTTCGCTTATGTAGCCTCACCATACGTCTCACCAGATAAACTCCGCTCAACGCCATTTAAAGTAAAAGGATTTCGGTGAAAGTTCAAAGTGCTTTTTATTAGTGTCAGGATCAAACTCTCCATAATGTCCCCATATCCGGTAGGCAATACGCCCCTCACCAATCCATGAATATTGACCCACCATATCAGGAGTTTGGACATGCTCAGTTTTACCAGTCCACGTATCCAACAGCCAAAGATCACCAGCCTTAAAATCCCAACCACCACTTCTCCAGTTCCGAAATGAGAGAAACCGCGCGCGTGGAGACCATCGCACATCCAAAAACCCATCTAAGACTTGATTCCAGCTAAGATTGTATGCCTTCGTCCGCTCACCCATACGCCAAACAAGTATGCCGTAAGGCCTTCCTGCTAGAGCAAGGGATTTATGGTCTTTGCTCCAGGATTTGGCTTCTAAGTATTCAAAGGTGCGCTTCCAAACGGTTCTACCCGTGTGCTGATCGAAGACACGGACTATCACGGCTTTTACTTCATATTGGTTTCCAACCCGCTCTTCGCGGAAAGCATAGGGGTACGGTTTATCACCGCAGGCAGGAACAACGGTACCCAAAGAAACGAAAATCGAGAGTAGGATTTTGGTAACCATGTAACCAAGCCCGAAGCGGAATGATCCCATTGTGCATCTGAGTAATGCAGAGCGGGAAAAGACAAGTTGCGTTTCTCATTTCGATAAACGGCGTTATGACAGCTTCAGAACTCCGCGCGGGGCTTGCCTTCCCAGACGCAGTTGAGCCACTCCCTGTCTTCTCACCTGCGCTCCGGCAGCAGGTGCGCGTTCGGGTTCGCCTTACTCCCATAAATGTAAAACAGCAGCGCGGCGACCTGCGTCCCCGCCAGCCCGAACTTGGCCCAGTGCGGCAGCGACGAGTGCGACACGTTCCCCTCCAAGATCGCCGCGATGCACCACAGGGGAATCGTGCCCACCATCATCTTGCAGGCGTCTTTCCCATTGGCAACCAGCGCGTCCTTGCGCGAATACCGGCCCGGCGCGATCAATGCCCACGCCAGCAGCATCCCCGCGCCGCCGCAGATCCACGTCGCCGACAGTTCGCAGACACCGTGCGGCAGAATGCCCGCCCACATCGAACTCAAGTGCCCCGTCGGCTGCACGACGGCTGCCAGCGCCCCCATGATCGCCCCGTTGCTGAACATGAAGTAGACCGGCAATAACCCCGTCAGGCCCGTCGCGAAGGCGATGATCCCCACCTGCGTATTATTCGTCACCAACTGCCCCGAGAACTCCAGGCCCTCCCCGGCCGAGACGTCCCCGTGGTCCGAAAAGCCCTTCTTCCAGCCTTCAAACGCATCCCGGAACTGCTCCGGCAGGAACATGCTCACGCGGGCCGGGTCCTGATGCACCAGGAAGTACGCGTACAGGCCGCCCAACGCAAACAGGGCCACGGCGGTCAGCACGAACCCCATCCGCTTCCGCATCACGGCCGGCAGGCCGTAGGCCAGGAATCCCCACAGACGGCCCCAGCCGCCCGTTTCTTCGGCATAAATGACCCCGTGCGCGTTGCCGACGAGTTCATTCAGGTATAATACGAGGCTAGGGTTCGCCCCCTGCGCCCGCGCGTACGCCAGGTCCGCCGCCGCCCGCCGGTACAGAGACCCTAGGGCCGGCAGCTCCTCGCGATTGAGTTTTCTGAGGCCGCCGTTCTTGGTGCGCTCGACGATCATCGAGAGCCGCTCCCAGGTCGCCCGCTTGCCGTTGATGAATGCCCGCTCGTCTATTGCCATGTTAAGTGGTTCCCAGTGCCCTGATTATAC
>JAYTRQ010000486.1:0-12886 GCA_043746125.1 Armatimonadota bacterium
GCGGCTATCTATGCCCTGCTCGACGTGGGCATTTCGGACCCGCAGGAGATCACCCGCCGGGTCGGCCTGAGCCGGGGCGAGGTGGACCTCATTCTGAGCCTGCGCGACCGACGAGCGCTCTAACGGCAATTAAGATCTAACAGCAATTAAGATCAAACGAGACTAAAATCAAATTCAACAACGTTTTCCGAATCCGAAGGAGTATTCCGATCATTATGCAATTGACACGAAGCAACGCGGCGCGGCTGGCGCCGCTGGCCGTCCTCTCGGCCCTCGCCCTTGCTGGATGCAGTCATCCGGCTGCAACGGATGCCAGCGGTGGCGGCCAGACGCTGACCATGCCCGGCGCCCCGACGGGCGCGGTGGCGACCGTCACCACCCCGAAGGGCACCGTTCTGAGCCTGAGCCAGCCTGAGTTCTATGCCCAACTCCAGAACTACGTCCCGAATTCTCTTCCCTCCCCCTCCTCCCCCCAGGGCGGCTACGCCCCGGCCGGACAGGAGACGGGCCGGATCGTCATGCAGCAGCAGGTGACCAACCTCATGCTCGTCGGACTAGCCGCGGATCAGGGGGTGGGCCCCACGGCAGACGAGATCAACTCTCAGTACGACAGTATCAAGGCGCTGCAAGAGGCTCAGAACGTCAAGCCGTTCGATCAGGCCATCACCGACGCTGGGCTGACCACGGACATGATCAAGAACTTGCAGATCAAGCCGCAGCTCGCCTCGGTCAAGCTCGCGACCAAGGGCGCTTCCGTCACCGATGCCGATGTCCAGGCCTACTACGACGCCCACAAGTCCAAGCCGGTCTCGCAGGGCGGATTCACCGTGCCGGGTCGAGTCCACATCAAAAAGATCGCCCTCGCGACGCTGCTCGAGGCACAGGCCGTCGCCCAGGCGATCAAGGGCGGCCAGACCTTTGAGAGCCAAGTCCCAAAGTCGCTGGACAAATCCTCCGCCGACGGCGAGTTCCCCCAGTGGGTGCCGACCGACCCCGCCCCGCCCCAGCTCGCGTCCGTCATCAAGCCGATCCAGGCCACGCCCGCCGGTCAGGTCAGCCCCCCGGTCGCCGTGCCCGGCCAGAATGGTCCGACTTATTGGCTGATGCAGGTCGTTGAAAAGAAAGACAAGCAGGTTCTGCCGCTTGATCAGGTCAAGTCGCTGATCCATAACCAGTTGCTTCAGCAGAAGGCCGCCGCCGACCCAAGCGCTCAGGACGCCCTCAAGCAGCAGTTCCACGACTTCACCTCACAGGTCAAGGTCTCCATCGCGGGCGCACAGTATGCCTCACTGGTCCAGTCACTGACCCATCCCGCGCCACTGGCGCCCTCCGCGCCTCCCGGTGGGGAATCCCCATTTGCGCCCGCCGCGCCCGGCAAGCCCTGATTGGAGCCGACGACGATGCTGATCTTGATCGGATTGGGTGAAAGCCGGGACAGTCTGAGCCTCGGGGCCTGGGACGCGCTCCGAAGCGCAACTGGCCCCCGGCTGGTTCGTACCCGGTCTCACCCGGCCATCGCCTGGCTTGAATCAGAAGGCGGCGTCACGTTTGACGCCGCCTTTGACACGCTCCCCCCTGAAGACGTTGTTTACCGCGTTCTCGAAGCCGCCCGCGCGGGCGACGTCGTCTACGCCGCCCCTGGCCACCCTCTCCTTGGTGATCCTACCGGCATTCCCCTGGTTGAAGCCGCCCGCCGTGCGGGTCTTTCCCTGCGTGTCTTCAGCCCAGCCCCGCCGCCGACGGCTTCCCCCACCGACATGGACGCGTTGGTCGCCGTCATGGACCGCCTGCGCGACCCTCTGAAGGGCTGCCCCTGGGACCGAGAGCAGACGCCCGAGACTCTGCGCCGTTACGCCATTGAGGAGGCGTACGAAGTCGCCGAGGCGGTAGAAAACGGCGACCCACGCAAGCTGGCCGAGGAGTTAGGTGATCTGCTTCTGCAAGTCGTCTTCCACGCCCAACTCGCCCAGGAGAGCGGCTCGTTCGCCCTCGCCGACGTGACCCAATCCATCGTAGAGAAGCTGATCCGCCGCCACCCGCACGTCTTCGGCGACGTCACGGTCTCCGGGACCGATCAGGTCCTGAAAAACTGGGAGCAGATCAAGCGCGGTGAGGCGGGCTATGAAGATAGGAAGAGCATTCTGGACGGCATCCCGCCCGCCCTTCCCGCCCTGATGCGTGCCCTGGAAGTCTCCAAGCGCGTCGTCAAAGTCGGCTTCGAGTGGCCGTCGGTGTTGGAAGTCCTGGACAAAGTCGAGGAAGAGCTTGGGGAGCTGCGGGCTGAGATCGTGCGTGGTGAGACCGAGCGGGCTGCCGATGAGCTGGGCGACCTTCTTTTCACCCTGGTCAACGTCGCCCGGCAGCTTAAAGTAGACCCGGAAGACGCCCTGCGCCATATGACGCATCGGTTTACCGCCCGCTTCAAGCACATCGAAGAATACGCCGCTTCATCCGGTCGTGCCGTTTCCAACCTGAAATCAGACGAGATGGAGACGGTTTGGCAGGCAGCTAAGGCGGAAGAAAGCAAAGCGTCTGTGTAGGGGTAGGGCTTGCCCTACCCTTCAATTATGTCAAGAAATGGTGGGGGAACCCCGCCCCTACGCCATGATACGGACGTAGGGGCGAGGTCGCCTCGCCCTCTTCTGAGAATGCCTACGCCGCCGCATCCACGGCGAGCATCTTCTCCTCCGCCGTCCCCGCATCCTCCGCCGTCTTCGTCATCTTGCCCTTGTCCGCCGCCTGTGCGTTCCGGCGCGACTCCTCGGCCCGCGCCTCCATCTCCTCGACCGTCGCCGTATGGACACGGGCCGCGCCTCTGGTCTCCACCAGCTTGACGCGCGTGCCGTTCGCCACGGCCTCGTCCAGACGCCGCGCTGCCGCCCCGATCTCGCCCGCGTACTGCGGCAGCCACTGGGCCTGGGCCACCAGCATCTCGTCGGTCATCTGCCAGATCTCCTCGGGGTTGCAGACCGCGCCGACCAGAGGATCGTGGAGCATCGCCTGTTTGAGCAGCAGGACGTCACCCTTGACGGCCGCCTCCACCCCCATCTCCTGCACGCGGACGCTCACCGAGCACGTCGCCGCGCAGGCCATTGGCAGGTCGCCGATGACCGGCATGTGAATGCCGGTCTTGTCCACATAGCCTGGTATCTCGATAATGCAGCCATCGGGCAGGTTCGTAATGTGCCCTTGATTGGGGACGTTAAAGTGGCCTCGATAGATCCGCCCCGTTTCCAGAGACTCGATGATCCATGAGCCGTGTTCCTCGCTTCGGGCGTCGGGCGAGAACTTGGGCGCTTCCTGGGACATCCAATTCGGGAAGTCCTGCTCGAACCAGTTCCGGCCCTCCGTGCAGACCCGCAGATACCCGCCCGTCTCGCCGTTGATCCAAGAGTTCAGACTGATCCAATCGTTGATCTCGCCGACACGCTTGCGGTACCAGGGCAGATACTCGGATAGGTGTCCGTTGGACTCGGTGGAGTAATAGCCGAACCGCTTCAGGACGTCCAGCCGAACCTTTTCATCCACCTGGAACTCTGGAACGGCCGACATCATCTCGTACATCTGGGGGATCAGGTTGTGTCCCTGCCACGTCGCTTTGATACACCAGGTCTGGTGGTTAATGCCCGCGAAGACCGCATCCACGTCCTTGCGGCTTAACTTCTCGTCTACGCCCAGCAGTCCCTCGCGCTTCGCCCACAACTCCGTCGCCCGTGTGATCTGCCAGTGCGCCCCCTGGACCCCGTGACACAGGCCGATGGTCTGGACGCCGCCATACTTGTTGCAGGCCCACGTATTCATCGCCATCGGGTTGGAGTAGTTCAACAGCAGGGCACCCGGCTTTGCTACTTCGCGGATGTCGCGGCAGAAGTCCAGCATAGCCGCGATCGTCCGCTGGGCGTACATCAGCCCGCCCGCGCAGAGAGTGTCGCCGACGCACTGGTCCACGCCGTACTTCAGCGGGATGTCAATGTCAGACTGGAACGCCTCCAGGCCGCCTTGCCGGACCATGCACAGCACGTAATCGGCGTCCGCCAGGGCCTCCCGCCGGTCTGTCGTCGGTGTCACTGTCGCCGTCAGGCCATTGGCCTCGATGTCGCGGGCGCAGAGCTGCGTCACCATGTCCATGTTGTGGTGGGAGATGTCGTGGAACGCGAACTGCGTGTCGGACAGCTCCGGCACGGACAGGATATCGCGCAGCAGCCCGCGCGTGAACCCGACCGAGCCTGCCCCGATCATCGCGATCTTGAGTGTCATAAGTATCTCCTTTGAGCCGTAGTATCCCTTTTGTGCAGGGACATGTGAAATTGTAGGGACATTATATCACGAGTGATAGAGTGGAGCAAGGGTCAGAATAGGCTATTTAGGGTCAGATTGTGTTATACTATCGCTGTCATGTCGACGCTCCTCCACCGCCTCCAAAAGATCGCCCCCGATCTCACAACCCTCGGGCCTTCCTACCCCACTCACCTCACAATCAACGCCGGCTTGGATACCGAAACCGAACCTGCCGATTACGTTTGGGATGGGCTGCGGCGCGGGGCTGACCCCGCACACCCGTTTGTCGTCTTCCAATACACCCTGGCTGGGTGGGGCCGCTACGCCGCCGACGGCCTGACTCACCCGGTCACGCCCGGCCAGGCCTTCGCCGCCGTCATCCCCTCCGCCCACGTCTACTCCCTGTCGCCCGAGTCGCCGTCCTGGACGTTTTTCTTTCTCATCCTTCGGCATCCCTACGTCGTCGGACGCATTCAGGAGGCGCAGACCGGTCTCGGCCCGCTCCTGACTCTGGGCGAAAGTGCCCCCCTGCTCACCCGTGCCGTCTCGCTCTATGAAGGGGCCGTCACCCGGACCTTCCGCGACGCCTGGACCTTAGAGGCCGCCCTGTTCGACTTTCTGTTTGAATACGAGCGCCTGGCCCAGCGCCTGCGGTATCCCGAAGCTGAGCGTGAGTCATTCCTCGATGACGTCCGCCGCTACGTCCGCGCCCAAGCCGGCCGGCTTGTGGACGTTGCCGAACTCGCCGCCAGACAGGGCCAGAGCCGCAGCCACTTTAGCCACCGGTTCAAGGCTGCGACAGGTCTCGCCCCCGCGTCCTGGGTTCGACAGGTACAGCTAGAGGAAGCCGCCCGTCGCCTGCTGGACGGCGACCTTAAGTTGGAGGCCATCGCCCGTGCGGTCGGCTTTGCCAATGCCAACCACCTCTGCAAAGTCTTCCGCCGCCACTACCACTTGTCCCCCGGCGAGTTTCGCCGGCAGATGCGGTAGAATACCGTTGCATAGTCGCCTGAGCCTGTTTGCGGCTTGCCCCTACCGAAGTGGGCCTGGCCAGGCCGCTGCCCGTTGACGAAACCTAACTGATGTGATATTCTTGGGCGTACCGTCGGTCGGTCATGATCCCAAACGATTGTCGGCAAGTGAGACGGCGTTGCCTCAAAATGACACAAGATTGCCGGCCGTTGAGCGGCTGGCTGGCGTCCTGCTCGACCGGATCGAGCGGGGGGAGTATCGGGCGGGCGAATGGCTCCCGACGGAGCGGTCGTTGGCGGCTGAGTTCCGAGCAGACCGCTCGACGATCCGGGCCGCGCTTTCTTCCCTCGCACAGAAGAACTTGATCCTGCGCGAGCCAGGTCGACGGTCTCGCGTCAGTGGCCCGCCCGAAGGCGTCGGCCTCACGCGGAACGGGCAGGCGCTGCCCGTCTCCCTCCAGACGCTCGCGCTCCTGTCCCCCCAAACGCCTCACTACCCAGCCACCCCCGCCCTTCAGCACGGGGCGCTCCACGTTCTCCGGCGGATGGAAGCGCCCTACCGTTTGATCGTTCTGGACAACAGCGCAGAAACCCGTGAGGAGACCTACCGGCGGGAGCGCGAGGCGCTCGACGTCATCCGCAATGAGGGCATCCAGGGCGTGATCGTCTGGTATCAGGGAGGCGCGGAAACGCTTCCTGACGTCCGCCGCCTTCAGGAATCGGGCGTTCCCATGGTGCTGGTGGACCGGCGCGATCCCGCATTCCCCTGCGACTTTGTCGGGATCAACAACGTGGAGGCGGCTCGGCAGGCGGTGGCGTACCTGCTGGACTTGGGACACCGGCGGATCGGACACCTGACAATGGAAGACCCCACGATCACTGTCCGTGACCGGGAGCGGGGCTACGAGGAAGCGCTGCTGTCACAGGGCCTCCGCCCCTCCCCTGAGTTGGTCTTCCGTATTTCTCACCAGGTCAGCCTGAACCCGCCGGCTGCGGAGGCGGCAGCTTACTTCCTCTCGCTCGCGGATCTGCCAACGGCAGTGTTTGCGATGAACGACCTACTGGCGCATGCCTTTCTCGCGGAACTGGAAACGCGGGGGGTGTCCGTCCCTGGGCAGATCAGCGTCATGGGCTTCGACGACATAGATAGGTATGCACCCCATCCCTCTCCACTGACGACGGTGCATCAGCCCTTCGAGCAGATGGGCCAGAAGGCAATGGAACTGCTGCTGGAGCGGCTTGCCGCACCTCCCGATGCCTTCCGGCATACCCTTTTGCCGACGCGCCTGGTGATCCGCTCGTCATGCCTTCCACTTTCCGAGAAGCGTTGATTACAAGAGTGACAGGGGAGAAAAGGCGTGGCCTTTATGGGGGGGAAGCGGGTTATTCTCTGTGCCGTGCGATACACCCTTGACAAAGACGGGGGATTATGCTATATTGAATTAGGCTTTGGATTTACTTTGGATTTCCGACAGCCTGTTCTGCATTATGACGCGCCGAGGTCCAAAGAGTCCCCGCCAGACTAGGGCAAAAAGGAGAAATCATGCCCACTTCCACCAAACGGAGCCGTCAAGGCTTCACGCTCATTGAGTTGCTCGTCGTCATCGCCATTATAGCGATCCTCGCGGCAATTCTCTTCCCCGTCTTCCAGAAAGTCCGCGAGAATGCCCGTAAAATCGCCTGCCTCAGCAACATGAAGCAGATCGGGCTTTCTTTCACGCAGTACACTCAGGATTATGATGAGAACCTTCCCACGGGGGGCAACCCATTGGGACAGGGCTGGGCCGGCAGGGTCTACCCCTACGTCAAGAGCACCGGTGTGTTCAAATGCCCTGACCATACGGCAGGAGTGCACGTCAATACCAGCGTCACCCCCAACGTTACCGGCTACCCGATCTCCTACGCAGGCAACTTCAACTTCATGCGGACCGACGGTGCCAACCCCCATGATCCGCACTCCGGGCAGGCGCTCAACTCGCTGGTATCACCGGCCAAAACGGTCCTGCTGTGTGAGTCTTCCAATGAGGTCTGGTCGGCGATGACCGATCCTGATGAGGCCAACAGCGCCAATGGTGTCCTTTCCCCGACCACTAATGGCGACTCGAGTGGGGACATCTTCGCATTCGGAGGCTATAATCGTGGCGGTCAGCTCGCCACGGGCTGCCTGGGCGGGAGGGACTGCTCAGCCTATGTAAACAACCCACCCGGTGGAGGCTTTGACTCGAAAGTCGGGCGTCACGCGGATGGCTCGAACTACCTGATGACGGACTGCCATGCCAAGTGGTTCCGCGGCTCCGCCGTTTCCGGTGGATCGGTCGCATTGGCACAAGACTGTAATCAGGGCGACTCGGCCATACAGCCGACGGATTGTGTCACTTCTGATGGCAGCCCCGTGGACGCAGGCATGGCGGAGGGGACAGGCGGCAGCAAGTTCGCAGTGACGTTCAGCACCCAGTAATCCTGTTCAACGCGGTGACGTCCTGCCTCAAAACCGAGTATTGTCTGTATAATGTAGGCAATCACGCACATGTCGCCTCCGCCCTCCGCGCCTCAGCGCGTGGAAGGCGGAGGCCTCACCATTTAGGATGAGCCGGCGCTGCCGACTTCCGAAGGATCTTTATGAGAATACGACCGTTTTCGTTTACTGCCCTCACCCTTGTGGTGGCTGCCTGTCTGCTCCCCCCGGCTTATGCCGCTCTCACTCTCCAAACCAATCACCTCCGTTGCGAGTATAAAGAAAACCCGCTCGGGGTGGATGCCGCCCACCCGCGGCTGGGCTGGCAGCTCCAGTCGGACACGCGCGGACAGCGTCAGACCGCCTATGAGATACTCGTGGCGACGAGCAGAGAGGCTCTCTCATCGGGCCGGGGGGATCTCTGGGACAGCGGTAAGGTCGCGTCGCCCAACTCCACAGCCATCGAATATGCCGGAATCGCTCTACAATCCGGCCAGAAGTGCTGGTGGGAAGTGCGCGTTTGGGACAAAGACGGCCTGCCGGTGCCGTCCGGCCCGGTCGGCTACTGGCAGATGGGGCTGCTCAAGCCGACGGACTGGAAAGCGCAGTGGATCTCGGCGCTGACGCCGCGTGGGACGCTGATTGACGGGAACAATCTGCCGCCATGCCCCTACGTGCGCCGGACGTTCACAGTTCGAAAGCCGATCAAGCAGGCGACGATCTATGCGACAGCGCGGGGTCTGTACGAGCTGCACCTCAACGGCTCCAAAGTAGGGAACGCCCTGCTCACGCCGGGCTGGACCGATTACAACGAGCGGATCGAGTACCAGGCTTACGACGTCACGTCCGCACTTCGTCAGGGGGCTAATACAGTCGGTGCGATTGTCGGGGATGGCTGGTACAGCGGCTACGTCGGGTTCGCCCGCCAGCGGAACCTGTACGGTCCCCAGCCTGCACTTCGGCTTCAGATGGACATCGAGTACGCCGACGGGACCGATCAAATCGTCACCTCCGACGGAACGTGGAGCGGACGGGCCGGACCGATCACCTATTCCGACATGCTTCAAGGAGAGTCCTACGACGCCCGTGTGGAACTGGCCGGCTGGGATCGCCCAGGAGGCTCGGCCGCGGGCTGGCGGCCCGTGTCCACGACCGAGGCAAACCTTCCCGCTAAGCAGGTCTCGCTGACGGCAATACTGGCCCCGCTGGTCCATGCGAACACGCTGACCGTTGTCGCCGGCAACGATCTTGCCGGCGACCCTGCCTTCAACACCGTCAAGAAACTGCGCGTGGAGTACACCCTGGACAGAGTCGCGCACACGCAGACCGTGGCCGAGAAAGAGACACTGCATATTCCCGGCCCTGGCGAGGAGCCGGGTAGGCTCGTGATTCTCCGGGCGATCTATGGGGATCTGAGCGCCCCGACCAGTCCGGCCGCGATGATGGCGACCGTCGGTCCTCCCATCCGCGTGACTCAAATGATGCCGGCCCGCAGGATCACCCAGGCGACGCCTGGTACCTATCTGGTTGACCTCGGCCAGAACATGGTCGGCTGGGCGCGGCTGAAGGTCCAAGGCCCGGCGGGAACTCGGGTGCGGATGCGCTTTGGCGAGGTCCTGAACGCTGATGGCACCATGTATACCACCAACCTGCGCTCCGCCCATGCGACGGATACCTACGTCTGCCGGGGTGGGGGGAAGGTTGAGACTTTTGAGCCGCATTTCACGTTCCACGGCTTCCGCTATGTGGAAGTGACCGGATATCCGGGTACGCCGGGTCTGGACGCGATCACGGGCTGTGTCGTCGGCTCCGACATGACTCCGGCCGGCACGTTCACCTGCTCACAGCCGATGGTCAACCAACTCATCAGCAACGTCAACTGGGGCCAGCGCGGCAACTTTGTCAGCGTTCCGACCGACTGCCCGCAGCGGGACGAGCGGCTGGGCTGGATGGGCGACGCACAGATCTTTGCCCGCACGGCAACCTACAACCGGGACGTGGCGGCATTCTACGAAAATTGGATGTATGACGTGGATGACGGGCAGTCGCTCGAGGGAGGCTTTTCGGACGTCTCCCCGCGCATCGTAGACCAATCGGACGGGGCGCCCGCCTGGGGCGATGCCGGCATCATCGTCCCCTGGACCATGTATGAGGCCTACGGTGACACGGGTATTTTGGACCGGCACTGGCCGGCTATGACACGCTGGATGAATTATATTACGTCCGTGAACCTCAATGGCTTGTGGCTGAATCGCCGGAACAACGACTTCGGCGACTGGCTCTCTATCGCCGCCGACACCCCGAAAGAGGTCCTGGCGACTGCCTACTACGCGTACGACGCCGAGTTGATGGTGCAGATGTCCCGCGCCCTGGGCCGCACCGCCGAGGCCGCCCAATACAGTGCCCTGTTTGTACATATCAAAGGCGCGTTCAACGCCGCGTACGTCTCACCCGACGGCCGGATCAAAGGCGACACGCAGACCGCTTACGTCCTCGCCCTGCGCTTCGGCCTGCTGCCGGAGGCGCTGCGGCCGATGGCGGCTCAGTACCTGGTGGACAACATCGCCTCCAAAAACAACCACCTGTCCACAGGGTTCGTCGGCGTTGGGTACCTCTGCCCAGTCCTGACGGAGACCGGGCACAACGACGTCGCCTACAAATTGCTTCTCAACGACACGTTTCCAAGCTGGGGCTATTCCATCAAGCAGGGCGCGACCACGATCTGGGAGCGCTGGGATGGGTACACCAAAGAAAAAGGGTTTCAAGACCCCGGTATGAACTCGTTCAACCACTACTCCCTTGGCTCCGTCGGGCAGTGGCTTTATCAGGGTGTGGCCGGAATTGATACCGACCCGGACCAGCCCGGTTACAGCCATATTCTGCTGCATCCGCATCCCGGTCCTGGACTGACTCAGGTGAACGCCCGCTACGAGAGCATCCGTGGGCCGATTGTCAGTGATTGGAAGATCGAGAACGGGCACTTTGCCTGGAACGTAACGGTTCCGGCCAATACCACCGCGACTGCCTGGGTCCCGACTCAGGAGGCTGAGGGTGTGATGGAAGGCGGCCGGAAGATAAGCGCAGACTCGGGCATACGGCCCGTTCGTACGGAGGCAGGCTTCGCCGTCTACGAACTCCCCTCCGGCACGTACCACTTCGCGTCGCCCATGAGCGATAAAGTGGCCAGTAAGTAAGTTGCGTCACAAGCCGGAACGAGCTGGACCGAGCAGTTTTCAACGGCGTTGTTGCAAAAACGGGCGAGGGGCCTTTGTTCGCCCTGGGAGTCAATGATCCGCAGTCGCTGGCCCCGGACCGGTGTAAAGCCGACCCCCGTTTGCGGTTCCAGAGGGTAGTGGCGCAGTGCCAAGTCAGCCCTACCCCTGCCCCTGTAGATGCCGCGGACACTTCCAGTCGTCTTCCACGGCCCGGCCCACGACCTGCCGAGACTCCGAACTCGTGCCGAAATCGTTCAGGTTCGGGTTCAGGCTCCCTTGCCATCCCCTTTTACGTGTACGGATCGCCTTCTCCATCATCGGATACCGTCCGCCTTCAGTTTGTCAAATTGGAAGTGGGCGTTGAAGACCAACTTGGGGGAGGGGAGGCGCCGGGCCAGGCGAGAACTCGCCGGATGCAGGCCGATCGCGAAAAAGTCCCACCCGGCGAAACTGAAGCCGAAGTTGCCCGCCTCGGGGCCCTCGGCGACGTTCGGGTCCGGCGGGTTGAAGAGCCGATCTACGTCATACAGGGGTTGCAGAGTGTCCCAGAGCAGGGCCTCAAACTGCTCCTCACTCACGATCTCAGGCCCCGCGAAACTCGCCACGAACGCCGCAAAGTCCCCCCAAGCGTTCGCTGTTCCTGGGTGAACACCCAGCCCGGCGAGGGCCGCGCCGCCCGCCATGTCGCCATACACGCCCAGGTGGGACGTGCCACGATTGAACGCATATTCGGTTAAGATGGAAATGTTCACCTCCCGATGATGCCCGTCCCACTTGCCGCCTGACCCCATTCTCAGGTATACTAACACGCGGTTTTCAACGCGCGACGTGCCGGGCGGGATGCACCGGCTGAGGGGAGACAGAGGATGCCGAAGGCGCTCTTCATCGGGGGCTGCGACGCCCCGTATCATCAGTTGGAGCCGGCGGAAGCCCCCGTCCGGGAAGCTCTGACACGGGCCGGGCTGCAAGTGGACGTTTCTGGAACATATCACCCCAGCGGCGGCCCGCCCGTCGGCGACTATTGCGCCCTCTCCGCAGACAACTTGTCCGGCTACGTCGCAGTCGTGCTGTTCACCACGGGCGGGGCACAGGGGGCGGACGTGCCCGCGCTGCTGGAGTTCGTGCGGGGGGGTGGGGCGCTGATCGGTATCCACTGCGCCGCCGATTCGTTCACAGATGACCCTGAGTACGTCGCCGCGATCGGTGGCAAGTTCCGCCACCACCCGGACCAGCTTGACATTGCCGTCGAGTTCGTCGGGCCGTCGCATCCGATCACGCAGGGGCTGACGCCCTTCACGGTCCACGACGAGCTGTACCTGTTCAGCGAATACGATCCGGCCCGCGTCCACTTGCTCGCCGAAACTCGCAGCTACGACGACAACGGTCCGGTTCCCGTCTGCTGGGTCCGTGAGGAAGGGCAAGGCCGCCTCTTCTACCTGTCCCTCGGCCACAACCCCGAAGTCATGGCCGACTCGAACTGGCAGGCCCTCTTCGAGCGTGGCGTCCGCTGGGCCATGAGGACGCTGGAGGCTGAGTAGCTGGTTCGCAGATCCACATACTCTTGAAATTGTCAGAACGAACCCCTTGACGGCAGTGGATGAAGATTGGGCCTGGGGCGGACGAGCCACTTTACGAGATTGATACAGGCGTTCGGCGTGCCAAAGCCGCGTGGCTGTGCGGCTGTGCGGCTGGGAGACGATCAGCGCCAAAATTAGTGGCATAGGGGATGTCATTCAAATCCCGCCTGTGAGCCTCCGCTCGCCAAACACCCCGACGCGGCGATCTACGACCGGCGGGTTGGCTCCCGCCTCACGTATGGGACGAGCGCGAGTCGGAAGTTGGTCGCAGAATGGCCTAAAGTGTCGGAATGAACGCAGCGTTGAAGATTCAGAACGACGATACCAAAATGAGAATGACGATAGAGGAGAACCGAATGACAGACACTAAGCGCGTGTGGCTCTTTGAAG